>JAJQCL010000244.1:0-9708 GCA_021202715.1 Lachnospiraceae bacterium | reverse complement strand
CCCATGCGCAAGGGACTTCTCGGGGTGGAGAACCTGAACCGGGTGCTGCAGCAGTTCTTAAATCCGCCGGAAGCGCGGAAAAAGGAAAAGACCTTCCCTCATGGCATCTTCCGTGAGGGGGACAAGGTGATGCAGATCCGCAACAATTATCAGCTGGAGTGGGAGATTCGCAGCCGCTACGGAATCCCCACAGAGAAGGGAACCGGTATATTCAATGGTGATATGGGGATCATCCGGGAAATCAACCTGTTTACGGAGGAATTTACCGTCGAGTACGACGAGGGGCGTCTTGTTTCCTATACCTTCCGACAGGCGGATGAACTGGAGCTGGCGTACGCGATCACCGTACATAAATCCCAGGGAAGCGAATATCCTGCCGTCGTCATTCCCATCCTGACCGGCGCGCGGATGCTCATGAACCGGAACCTGATCTACACGGCGGTCACCCGGGCCAAACAATGCGTCTGCATCGTGGGGCCGGCGGAGTCTTTTCAGGCCATGGTGGACAACACGGCGGAGCAGAGGCGGTATTCGGGACTGGACCGCTGCCTGCGGGAGCTGTCGGAGATTTCCGGGACGGGATTGTTTCCACCTGCATAAAAATGAACAGTGTCAGCGGTATATACAGAGCATCGACCGCAGGAAAAAGAAGTTTTTTGAAAAATGCCAATTGTGCATATCGTAGAGTTCTCTGCAGAAATCTGTATTCTATATGGGGAGAGACACATGAAAGCAGGATGGGAAAAAACAGTGAGAGACAGCGCGGAGACAGCCGGTGATTTTGTGCTGTCTCTTTTCTTTCCCCGTCGCTGCCCGGTCTGCCAGGATATCGTCCGTCCCCGGGGCGCACGGGTCTGTCCGTCCTGTTATAAGAAGATCGCCTTCGTCCGTGAACCGCTGTGCAAGAAATGCGGTAAGGAGCTCTCCGCGGAGGACGCGGAGTATTGCTATGACTGCCGCACCCGCCGCCGCACGTTTGACGGGGGAATTTCTCTGATGAATTATGACCGTATCGGGCGGGCGACGATGAAGGCCTTCAAATATGGGGGACGGCAGGAGTACGCCGCCTTTTATATGGAAGAAATCTGGAAGAGATACGGACGCCTGCTCCGCGGCTTTCGCGCCGACGCCATCGTACCGGTGCCGATTCACCGGAGCCGCCGGGCGAAGAGGGGCTACAATCAGGCGGAGCTTCTGGCGCGGGAGCTCTCACGCCTCTGCGGTGTTCCGGCCCGGTCCCGGGGCCTCGCGCGGGTTCGCGCCACCAAAGCCCAGAAGGAGCTCACGGCGGTGGAGCGTCAGCGGAATCTGGAACATTCTTTTGTGGCGGATCGTTTGCCGGAAGGGACGAAGAGGGTCATTCTGGTGGATGATATTTATACGACCGGCAGCACAGCCGAGGCCTGTACCCGCGCCCTGCGGCGGGCCGGGGTGCAGCGGGTTCTGGTCGTGACGGTCTGCATTGGGAAAAATGAGTAAAGTATATATCAGTCGGGGTAAATGTTTTTAATCCCGGCATCGTAGGTCAAGAAGCGGCATGGCAGAGATCCTGCGGGGCAGGAGGGCAAAGGAGAAGCAGCATGATTAAAGCGACGGATATTCGCAGTCTTTGTTACGGGAACACATACAACAAAGGCCGGGCTTATTTTCAGGACGGGAAAGTGAAGGAGTTCAGGATCGAGCCGTCGGAGGAGAATCTGGAGGTAACCGCAGAGGTGCGGGGAAGCGGTCGTCACATCTACGAGGTGGAACTGAAAATTTCGCCGGACGATGACATCCTGGAAACCAGCTGTACCTGCCCTGCCTTTGAGAGTTACTGGGGGATCTGCAAGCATTGCGTGGCAGTGGCGTTTGAATATCAGAAGGAACAGAAACGTCAGAGCACCGGGCAGGCCGTGATGGCAACGAGTCGACATCAGGGAACTTCGGCGCCGCTGCAGAGGCTCCTTTACCAGTATGCGATGAAGAACCGTATGAACCACCTGGGCGGCCCGGACGGGACCGTGAACCTGGAATGTTTCTTTCAGACGGACCGCAATGGTCTGATTCTGGAGTGCCGCATCGGCACAAAGAGAATGTACGTCGTTAAGAACCTGGTGAAGCTGGTGCGTGATGTACAGGAAATGCGGCAGGTTCGCTACGGCGCGGGACTGGAGTTCGTTCATGACCTCTCCGCCTTCACGGAGGAAGGGCAGGAGATTTTCGCACTGCTGGAGAATGCGGTGGTCAGCCGCTATCCGGATTATCAGGATTCCTATTATGAAGAAGCTGCAAATCTTCGTTATCTTCTCCTGCGTCAGGATTCTCTGGAAGGTTTTTTAAATCACTATCTGGGCAGAACCATCCGCCTGGACGAACAGGATATTCCGGTGAATGACGGGAACCCGCCGCTGACGCTGACGCTGAAGGAGACGCCGGGCGGCGCGGAGATCGACACGGAGGAGATGGAAATTTACACGGGGAGCCATGATACCTTTGTGAAGAAGAGGAAGAAATTCTGGCGCTGTACCCCGGAATTTGTGGAGCAGGTGCTGCCGGTCTGGCGCGCGGTTCGCCGGGGGAACGGACAGCACTATCGCCGGACGCCTCTGTTTCTGAGCCGGGAGGACTATGGAAGCTTCTGTGGAAGTGTGTTGCCTGCCCTGAAGCCTTTTGTCAAAGTGAAAAGCGGCGATCTGAATCTGGAGGACTATGCCCCGGCGGAGCCGGAATTCTCGATCTATCTGGAAATGCCGGAGGATCTGGTCGTGAAGGCGGCGGCGCGGGTGCGCTACGATGCGGAGGAGTACGATCTGCTGACAGAATCGGCGCCGGGAGGCGTTTTCCGGAATCTGGAGCGGGAGATGCAGGTGCGGAACGCGCTGCAGAAATATTTTCATGAGGAAGAGAACGCCTCCGAAGGGAAAACGCGGCGCCGTGGTCGAAGGGAGTCTTTGTGGGAGGATGGTCTTCCGGTGCGTGATCTGGACGAGGAAGCGGTTCCGGACATCTCGTTGAATGCGGAGAGCGATTGGTACGGGACGCCGGTGCGTGATCTGGATGCGGATCTGCAGGCAGAAAATGAACAGGTACAGGCGCCCACCGGCGGCCGCGTGACGGCGCGCGGGGAGGAGGCTCTGTGCCGTCTGCTGGAGGATGGCCTGACGGAGCTGGGGAATCTGGCGGAGCTCTTCGTGGATGAATCCATCCGGAAGCTGCGCATCCAGCCTTCGCCCCGGGTCACCATGGGCATCGGTTTCGCCGGGGATTTTCTGGATCTGGATGTGCAGGTGGAGGGGATGGATCCGGCGGAGATCGCCGGAATCCTCGACGGCTACCGCCGGAGAAAGAAATATTTCCGGTTGAAGAACGGCGACTTCCTGCGGTTGGAGGAGGGCGGCATCGGCGCGCTCTCGGAGCTGGCCGACGGCCTGGATCTGGACGGGGAGGAGCTGCAGGCGGGGCACGTGGAGCTGGAGAAGTACCGCGCTCTGTACCTGGAAAATGTTCTCGGCGAGACTGGAGAGGTGCGGGTGCGCAAAACGCCGGACTATCGGCGGATGGTTCGCAGTATACGGCATTTTTCCGACAGCGAGTACGAGGTGCCGGAGAGCCTGCACGCAGAGCTGCGCCCTTATCAGGTGCAGGGTTACCAGTGGCTCAGCACACTCTGCGAATACGGTTTCGGCGGCATCCTGGCGGACGACATGGGTCTGGGGAAGACGATCCAAGTGATCGCGCTGCTCCTGTCCCATGCCGAAGCCGGAGAACAGAAATCCTCTCTGATCGTGGCGCCGGCCTCTCTGGTCTATAACTGGGAGAGCGAGGTGCAGCGCTTTGCGCCCTCTCTGACCGTGCAGGTCATCGCCGGGAACGCGGAGGAGAGGAAGGAACAGATGAAGCGGACCGGGGACTATGCGGTGAACATCACCTCCTATGATCTGCTGAAAAGAGACGTGAAGGAGTATAAGGAGCTTTCCTTTGACTGCTGTGTGTTGGATGAGGCACAGTATATCAAGAATGCCGGGACGCAGGCGGCGAAGTCGGCCAAGAAGATCCGGGCGGCGCACCGCTTTGCCCTGACGGGGACGCCGATCGAGAACCGGCTCAGCGACCTGTGGAGTATTTTCGATTTTCTTATGCCCGGGTATCTCTTTTCCTATAAGAAATTCCGGGATGAATTCGAGACGGCGATCGTCAAATCCTCCGATCAGGTGGCTGTTCAGCGGCTGCAGCGTATGGTGACGCCGTTCCTTCTGCGGCGCAAGAAGGGGGATGTGCTGAAGGACCTGCCGGACAAGCTGGAGGAAGTGGTCTATGTTCGCATGGTGCCGGAGCAGGAGCGCATTTACCGCGCCAGCATGGAGCGGCTGCGGCAGGATGTCCTGCGCCGGAGCGACGCGGAGATTCGGGAGAATCGCCTGCAGATTCTGGCGGAGCTGACCCGGCTGCGGCAGATCTGCTGCTCGCCGCGGCTGTGCTTTGAAAACTATGTGGACAGCTCCGGCAAGGTGTCCGCCTGCCTGGAGCTGCTGCGCAGCGCCGCAGAGGGCGGACACCGGGTGCTGGTGTTTTCACAGTTTACCGGGATGCTGGAACTTCTCATCCGTTATTGGGAGCAGCTGGGCATGTCCTACCTGTATCTTTCCGGGAAGGACAGCAAGCTGGCCCGCCGGAGCATGGTGGAGGAATTCCAGCAGGGGGAGATTCCCGTCTTCTTCATTTCCCTGAAAGCCGGCGGCACCGGCCTCAACCTGACGGCCGCCGACATGGTCATCCACGTGGACCCCTGGTGGAATGTGGCTGCGCAGAACCAGGCCACCGACCGGGCGCACCGCATCGGACAGGAGCACGTCGTCAATGTCATGAAGCTGGTGACGAAGGATACGATTGAGGAGAAGATCGTGAAGCTGCAGGAGAAGAAAGCCGCCCTGGCCGACTCCGTGGTGGAGGGCGAGGGCGTAGCCGACTTCACGCTGAACCGTGAGGCGCTGATGGAGCTGTTTGGGTGAGTTTTTTCTGTGGATGTTGACATGGTAGTATAAAATGATTATAATTCAGTCAGAATATTACTATTGGCAAACGGGGAGGTGCTGTTATGATTATTCGTCCATCTGCTGCAATCCGTCAGAACTATAATGAGATTGCCAATGTATGCAGGGAGACTGCGGAGCCGGTTTTCCTTACCAAAAATGGCGAAGGCGATTTGGTCGTTATGGATATGGAAACCTACAATCGCAGAGAGAAGATGCTCAGGTTACGGGAGGAACTTCTGGCTGTCGAGGAAGATAGATTTGCAGGAAGAAATGGCTGTACGCTTGATGAACTCGATGCTTACCTTGATGAAGTCATTGCAGAGGCATAGTGTATGGCAGAAAATATAAGTACAAAGTTATTGTCTCAGACAGGGCAAAACGAATGTTGGGAACGCATATCCGTTTTATGGCACAGGTCAATAAGAAAGCGGCGGCAGCAAAAAAGAAAGAGATTATGTCTGCGATGCGTTCTTTATCCCAAATGCCTCAACGTTTTCCATTTTTCAAGGGAATGTATATTCCGCCGAACAAATATCATAAGATGTTTGTAGAGAAGTGGTATCTTATCCTTTATCAGATCAAGGATGAAACGGTGTATGTAGACTATATCCTCGACTGTCGAAAGGATTATGATTGGCTTATTCACTGATACTGGAGGCTCTGGAGGATGAGTAGGATTGTCTTTGCAGAGGATGCCTGGGAGGAATACCTCTACTGGCAGTCGCAGGATAAAAAGATCCTGAAGAAAATCAATGGCCTGCTGACACTTCTAAGAGATTACCCGGTTTTTACCTTTTTCTTTTTGCTCCAGGAGGAGTAGTAGGTTTTTCCGCTGATTGTCCGGTAAGTTCGAACACGCACATAATAGTTTGTTTTTGCTTTCAGGTTTTTGACCGTTTTCGATGATTTGCTGATCCCTTTTACTTTTATGGTTTTTTTATTCTTCGTAAAGCCGGATTCGGTCGCATATTGAAGCTGATATCCGGTCGCTTTGGCTGACGTCTTCTTCCATGTCACCTTGAATCCTCTGCTGGCTGCCGACAGGCTGGAAATACTGGTGGAGGAGGGTTTCGCAAGCTTGAGCTTCAACGTCACGATGCGCGTCACGGACTCATCCAGTCTCGATTCGGAGATTTCTCCGGATTGCACAGCCTCAAGGACGGCGGTGTAGGCTTCGGTAAAATCATCCGGCGTCAGGATCATGTCGCAGCCTGCCTGAATCGCCAGAACGGCAGCTTCTCCGGAAGAATAGCTGTCGGTGATAGCCTCCATCGACATGGAATCCGTAATGATAATTCCGTCATAGGAGAGCTCTTTTCGCAGGATATTGGTGACGATTTTCTTTGAAAGGGTGGCGGGCGTATTATTTCCGGTAATTTTGGGCAGGGAAATATGGCCGACCATGACAAATTCACTCCCCCTGGCAATTCCCTTTTTAAACGGCAGCAGTTCGCTTTTCCGCAGTTGCGAAAGAGTCCGGTTGGAAACGGCCATGCCAAGATGAGAATCCTCGGTTGTGTTTCCATGTCCCGGGAAATGTTTTAGGGTAGAAGCGACGCCGGTACTGCGGAGGCCGCTTACAAATTTTCCGACCATGTTGGATACAAGTGTGGAACTGGAGCCAAAGGAACGATACTTTATGACGGTGTTGGATTTGTTGCTCCAGATATCGGCAACCGGAGCAAAATCCACATTGAAACCGTATTTTATCAGATAATTCCCGATATATTTTCCGGCAGAATACGCCTGGCCGGTGTCCTTGGTTGCGCCGATGGCACTCATGTTTCCGACATTTTTCACACCCAAAGCGCTGTTTGAGGCAATCCGCGCAACGGTTCCGCCCTCTTCATCCACGGCAAGGAAAGGAATGATCCCGGCTGTGCTCACGCCGAGGCTCATGAGATCTTCATTCAGTGTCTTAATCTGACTTTTACCGGTGATATGTTCACTCTTCAGGATGAACCCGCCGACGGGATACTGCTTGTAGGCATTCTTCAGGCGACTGCTTATTTTTGTGACCGTCTTACTGCTTCCGGTCAGATCCTCCGGCTCTACAATGAAAAGCTGGGCAACCTTTTCCTGAAGCGTCATATCCGCGACGATCTGATCTGCCTTGCTGCCCTGCGCGCAGATCGTTGTTTGACAGGGGCCGAATAATAATGCCGCAGACAGGCAAAGGGTCAGAATCTTTTTAAACATACGGTTTTAATACCCCTCCTCCTGCCGTTCCCGCCGCAGCTTCGCCCGCTTCTCACCGGCGTCCCACTCGATCTGCTGGGAGAGGCCTTCCACGATCAGACCGGGAACCTCGGCGGGAACACGGTTCTCGTCGGTGCCGACCATGACAAAATAGGCGCGGTTGATCATCTCCCGGGTGCCGTCAAGAGCTTCTTTGTAGGAGTCGACACGCACCTCCATGGAGGAGCGGCCCACGTGGGTCAGGCGGCCGATGAGGACGACGGTGTCGCCCAGTCTGGCGCCCGCCCGAAAGTACATATTGTCCACGGCGACGGTCACGACATTCATCTCTGCATGGCGCCGCGATACGACCCCCGCAAGTTCATCGATCCAGGACAGGAGCTGGCCGCCGAACAGATAGCCTGACGCATTCAGGCAGCGGGGGATCAGCAGGTAGGACTGCTCCACCATAGAATCTTTGACTCTTTTTTTTCTTCTCTCTGACATGGGAACCTCCATTCCGTCCTTGTAAAGGATGACCATTTTTAAATCAATTTTAGGATAACAGAGACTTTGTGTCAAATGATAATTCAAAAGAAAAGGTTTCTCGGAAATGAATAAGGCTGCATCGAGAGGAATCGGCGATGCAGCCTTATCTTGGTAAAGAGGAAATTATTAAGAAAAAATGAATATCCTGCCCTCGCAGCCGGATTCCCCCCCAATCCAGGGCTGCGGTGAATCAAAAGAATTTATTTTTCAATAAATTCATAGCCGGACGTAAAGTGCTCCTGCGCGGCTACGAGACCGTGGGATTTCTTCCGGATACCCGCATACTGAGAACCGGACTGATACAGCTTGCCGATGCTCTCCGCGATGTATTCGATGTGGCTGTTGGTCCATACACGGCGGGAGATCGCCACCCGAACCAGATCCAGACGAGGCATGACAACCGTTCCGTCTTCGAGCGTCTTGGTGAATGCGGACGTTCCCAGCTCGGCACAACGGATGCCGCTGTGGATATAAAGTTCGCAGGCGAACGTAAGGCCGGGATATCTTTCCTGAGGGATCTCCGGATAGAACTTCATTCCGTCAATATAGACGCCGTTTCCGCCTACGGGGCGCACATACGGAACACCGTATTCATCGAGGCACTGACCGAAGTATTCGATCTGGCCGATACGGGCTTTCAGGTAGGTATAATCGATTCCTTCCTGGATTCCTACAGCCAGCGCTTCCAGATCACGTCCGGCCATACCGCCGTAGGTCTTAAAGCCTTCAAAGCACATGACCAGCTCGCTGGCGATCGCGTAGATCTCATCGCTGTTGGTGCAGAGGAATCCACCGATATTTACCATGCCGTCCTTCTTGGCGCTCATCGTGCAGCCGTCTGCATAGGAGAACATTTCCCGTGCAATTTCCTTCGGCGTTTTATCCTGATATCCGGGTTCCCGCTCTTTGATAAAATAGCAGTTCTCTGCATAGCGGGCCGCGTCGATATAGAACGGAATGCCGTAACGGTGGGCAATCTCGGACAGGCCCTTGATGTTGGCCATGGAGACAGGCTGTCCTCCGTTCGTATTGCTGGTGACGGTCATCATGATCAGAGGAATGTTCTCCGTGCCGGTCTTCTTGATGAAGTCTTCCACCTTTTCCAGATCGATGTTTCCCTTAAAATCATTTTCATCCGTCGAATGATAGCCGGGTTCAGCCAGGAAATCCAGCGGCTCTTTTTCGGCCAGCTCCGCCCGGACCCGCATGGAGTCGAAATGCATGTTGCCGATCACGTATTTGCCATCGTTGGGTTTCAGGTAAATGTTGGCCAGAAGGTTTTCGGCCGCCCGTCCCTGATGTGTAGGAACCACATACTTGAATCCCATGATATCTTTGACAGCGGCTTCCAGCTTGTAGAAGCTGTCGCAGCCGGCGTAGGTCTCATCGCCGAGCATCAGCGCGGACCACTGCGCGGAGCTCATGGCGGTCGTTCCTGAGTCGGTCACACAGTCGATCATGACCTGATCTCCCCGAAGCTGGAACAGATTCAGCCCTACGTCAGCGATCCATGCTTCACGCTGTTCCCGGGTGGACATATGAAGCGGTTCTACCATTTTGATCTTCCAGGGCTCCATGTAACGACTTGAACTCATTGTTTTTTCCTCCTTAAAATGAAATGGCTATGATGAGTGCTTCGTATTCTGTCTTACAGCAAAATACCCAGCACAGTAAACAGTACGATACAAATGACCAGCTGCGCGAGGCGATAAGGGAGGAATGCGGAGGAAATCTCCACAGCATCCACCTCATTGGCCCCGGCGTTCTCAATGAGAACATCAGAAATCGGTGAGGTCTGATCGCCCCACTGGCAGCCGCTGTAAACAGCGCCGAAGGTGAGGAGCAGAGGTGCTCCGGTGGCCTGCGCCAGAGGCATGGCGATGGGGAGCATAATGACCAGCGCGCTTCCCAGACTGCCTGTCGTGTAGGAAATCACGCAGGCGACCAGGAACAGAAGGATCGGAAC
>JAJQCL010000082.1 GCA_021202715.1 Lachnospiraceae bacterium | reverse complement strand
GGTCAGGGCCGTCAGCAGCATCTTCCAGAAGAAGGCAAAGGGCGCCGCCTCTCCCTCCTCGATGGCCCGGGTGATCAGATTCGTTCCGGCTCCCATATAGTCGTCCGTTCCCAGGATCACAGTGATACCGATGATCAGCGCGCTGGCAACGACCACCCGCAGATAGGGATTCTTCAGCCATCTCTTATAGAAACGCTCCGTGTCCCGCAGTGTCATACATAAAATGATACTGAGAAGGGCACAGCCCAACGCCAGCAGACCGATCTTGATCCCGTTCACCGCCGTCAGGGTCGGAATGACCGTCACTTCAAATTTTTCAACTTCCACGCCCGCCCCGGAGGCCAGGTTCGTGGCGATCAGTGCCGCCACCGCGCAGGGCGCCAGCGCCGTATAGTACATGACCCCCACGCTGATCACTTCCATGGCAAAGATCGCCGCCGCCATCGGGGTCCCAAAGAGAGCCGCAAAGGCCGCGCTCATGCCGCACATGACCATCACATGACGGTCCTCCTTGTCCAGTGGCAGCAAACGGCCGATGTAATTGGCGATGCTGCCCCCCAGCTGGATGACCGCCCCCTCGCGGCCGGCGGATCCGCCGACCAGATGCGTGAGAATCGTAGAAATAAAAATCATCGGCGCTGCCCGCAGGGGCACATCCCCCCGCCGTCATTTTTGCCGAATTTCTGATAGATCCATACGATACACAGACCCGACACCGGCATCAGAAAGAAGATCCACGGGTGCTCCTGACGGAATTCCGTCACCGAGGTCAGCGCATGGGCAAACAGCGTGCTGATCATTCCCACTACGACACCGATCAGAGCCGCCAGAAGCATCCATTTGATAAAACAGCCCATGTCCAGGCGCACCTGACGCAGCGCGTAGCGTGTCTGAATCCGTTCTTTTTCCCGCCAGCTCCGCTCCCGGTGGTGGTGCTCCGGCTCCTGCGTTTTACTATTTTCGTTCTCCATTCCGCTTCCTCTCTCAGTTTCTTTCATACGATAATTCCCTGAATTTCCACCTGAAGCGCCCTTCAGGCGCCACACGATGTGCTTCAAAAGTCCTCAGTCACTCAGTATTTTCCTTATATAATATGCCACACCGTCCTCCTGACAGCTCTTCGTCACTGCGTCAGCCGCGGCCTTCACTTCATCCGGGGCATTTCCCATGGCGATGCCGAGCCCCGCAGCGCGCAGCATCTCCCGGTCGTTCTCCGCATCCCCGAAGGCTGCAGTCTGTGATAATGTCAGGTTCAGGTGCTGCGCGAGCCACTCCAGAGCGGCCCGCTTCCCCGCATCCCGGTGGGAAATTTCGATGAGCTGAGGTACGGAAGAGGTAATATACACGTCCTGCACGCTTGCTTTAAGAGCGGCCCGCACCTGACTCTTCTCTTCTTCGCTCCGCACGATCACATCGATCGCGTCAAGCTCATTTTTGTGCTCCGAAATAAAAGTCCGGATGTCTCGCACCCGGTGCCGGGTACTCTGTATGTAATCTATGGCGCGCGGAGACGCCCCGAAGGCCACCGGATCCGCCACATAATCCGCGCGGGCATAGGGAACTCCCTCCACGAAGGCCTCCATGGCACAGCTCTCCGTCTTATTCGCCAGGATCTTCTCCACCGCCTCAACCGTCAGCAGGCACTGTCGGCAGCGGCATCCCTCTGACACCCGATAAACGGCTGCGCCGTTGGAGGTGATCGCATACTCAATCCCCGGAATCTCCAGCACCTCCCGGGGCAGGGAGGCGAAAGAGCGCCCGCTGGCCACCACTACCCGGATGCCTGCCGCCAGCGCGTCCCCGATGGCCGTCCGGGTCGCCGCCGCGAGACTCTTATCCGGCCGCAACGTCGTCCCGTCCAGATCCAGCGCGATCAGGCGAATATTTTCGTACATCGTTTCCCTCCCCGTTCTGTCGATATCCAACGCATGAAGCCGGGGATATACGTCCCCCGTCTGCATCCACATTCTTACACCATGATACGATGTACAGTGTATCGTCCGGGCACGGATTTGTCAAACACCTTTCACTGATTGAACGGGATAGAGAAAACCGCTCTTATATTCCTCCAAAACCAAATCGGAATGCTCAAGAGCGGCTTTATAACAATCAATCGTATTCTTCATTTTCTCTGGTCAGAGCCTCAAGCAACTCAGAATCTACCGTCTGAAAAACATGCTCAAGAACCGGCTGCGCAAGCTCCCGCAGCTGTTCGACTTCCTCATCAGATAGAATTGTAAGATCCAACCCCTCTGTATCCGCCTCCTCTGCCCGCTCCTGGGCTCTTTGCCGTGACAATTCCCAGAGATCTCCTTTTATTGCCTTCTGGTACTCCTCTGGAAGAGAGTCATATGCCTCCAGATTCATCACGATCGCACTGCTCATAGCAAAAAACGGCCCCTGCAATCCGTATGGCTGCAGAGAAAGCAGATCCTGAGAACGCAGGATTGAATATGTCGTTTCCACGATATCTACTTCATTATCGTTGATGACATAGGAAAGACCGTTTAACCCCACATCAGCAACTGATTCCACGCCCAGCAGGGTATACAGTTCCTCATGGAAAGTATTTCCGATGCTGCGTATTCTCAATCCGTTCAGGTCCTCCAGCGAAGTAAGCGGTTCCGACGACGAAATGATCCAGTATTCTCCCGTCCCGATATACAACAGTTCCAGTCCCTGTTTTCGGTAACACTCATTCATCAGTTCATAGAAGTCTCCTGTATAAACAACATTCGTTTTGACATAGTCCGTATAACATGCCGGTATATCCATGACCGACACTTCTGAAATCAGGTCGTTACAGACAGAGGTGCTGCAGGCCATGATGGACAGCGTTCCATTCTGAACCGCTTCCAGCATCACTTCGGCCTCTCCCAGAATGTTGTCCCCGTACAGACTCAGCTCGACCTCGCCGCCCGTATCTTCCCGCACACTATCAGCCCATTCTGTAAACAGCGATGTATATCCTGTTCCGGAATATCCGATTCCCATCTTCCAGGCAGCCTCTTCCACCTGTGTTTCCGTCGCTTCCGTGGAGAATTCTGTCGCTTCCGCGCAGCCGTTCAAAGAACATGTCAGAATCAAAATCAGCAGCATCGCTTTTTTATACATATCATGCCGTCCTTTCCACAGCTACGCCTGTTTCCTGTATGCGCTGGGCGTCATCCCAGTCCATTTTTTGAATACGCGGTTAAAGTTCTGCTGAGAATTAAAACCAGATTTAAACCCTGTCTCCTGAATAGAAAACTTTGTCTGGGTCAACAGCACCTTCGCTCGTTCGACCCTGCATTGATTTACATATTGAACAAAGCTCACTCCGCTGATATCATAAAACAACCTGCTGAGATAAGCCGGATGGATACCCACACTATCCGCTACACGATCCAGGGACAGCATACAATCGTCCGCATGTTCATGAATATATTCTCTGGCAAGCCGCACATAACGATTCTTGTTATCTCTGCCGCTGCTCTCCAGCACCTGAATTGCCTGATATCCGACATTCCGTACGATCTTCTCCAGGTTCTCTTCCTCAAGCGGCTGTTCCGAACTGTAATAGGCTTCGAAAATATCCATTTTATCCTTTGGCGTCTGCAGACGTATCAGTTCCTCTGCCATGGCATTCACCAGAACAGAATACTGTTCACTATGACTGATCTCTCTGTCAGCAGCGGTTCGGACTTTCTGTATATAGAGTTCCAGAGCCTCTTCCGCTTCCTTTCGCCGGCCGTCCAGGGCCGGTTCCAGCACCGTATGGGCGGTTTCCTCCCATTTCTGTTCCTCTTCCCAGACAGTATCCTCCTCCTCACTCATCTGGTAAAGCTCATGGAATAGCTTTCTTCTCGCCTCATCATAGGAAAAATGCAGATTCAGAATTCCCTCATAAACTCTTCCGCATCCTACGCGAAGATCCTCTCCGAGCGCACATTCTCTGCCGTCCTTCTCCAGTTCCTCACGCACCACTCTCCCGCAACGATTGATTTCAGCAAGAGACATTCCCGAATCAAAACCGAGAATCACAACCAGGCGGTTCTCATCTGTCAGAAGTTCCTCGCCGACACAGCGCGCATTCCACACCGCCAGGTCTTTTCGTCGCTGGTACAGATTCATCATCCGCACATCCGTATTTTCCTGGCTTTCCGCTATACCTCCCATCACCACCATATAAAAAGCATCCGCGTCAAAAGGACTGCCAAGCTCCTTCAATCGTTTCCCCAGAGAGACCTTCTCCACATCGCTTCCCTTCAGAAGATTCATATACAGACGCTCTCTCAGCAGCGGCGCTGCCCGATCAAGCTCATTTTCCAACACAGTATTGCGCTTGACCGTGTCCGCATAGGCTTCTCCCACCTCTTCCAGCTCATTCTTTCCCTTCCCCACAGAAGCAGTCTCCGCCAGAGAACTGTCGCTGACAAAGTTCTGTAATTTAAGAATCGGCTGATAAATGTTAAAGGAAAAAACCAACGCCAGGATCACACTCAGTGCAACCAGGAATACGGCACCTATTCCGATCATTGATAATGCATCTTCCAGATAAAGCCTCTCTGTGCTCTTCTGCCATATGCCAAACGACCATCCTGTCTTTCCCAGGTATGTCTGTGAAAATCCGTCGTTTTCATCTTTCTCAAATGCAGTCATATACAGTGTCTGACCATCGGCCATAACAATACCCATATATCCGTATTCCGGTTCGATCAGATCCTGCATAAAGAGAAACAACTCGTCTGTATCAATGATGGCCAACAAGGCTCCATTTTCCTCCGGCGTTGGAAAATCCTGTAAGATCGCTACCTGTCCCAGTCGGGTAAGTATCTCCGAAGAGATTTCTCCCTGAGATAACATGGTTCGCACTGTCTGCTCATCGGCAGGATTCAGCATTTCCCAGATGCCATGTTCTTCCAATGGGGTCTGATTCCCGTATGAATCATAAATCATCTGATCTGTATAGGTCAGAAGATAAGCAGACTCCACCAGCGGATTTTCACTCTCAAAGCTGGCAAGAGTCTTCTTTACTTCAGATTTGATTTCATAAGTGATATTGTCCGGCGTCAGCACGACCCTTACTACATCCGTATCCCAAAGGACCTGCTGCATTGATCTTCCCAGATCCGTCAGTTCCAAATCCACATATTCACTCGTGGTATTCAATGTCATCTGCTGAGAATACTGGTTTCTGGCCTCATAGCTCTTCGTAATAAACAGATAAAACAACCAGCCTACGACCAGAAACAGCAGAACCAGCATCAACAAAATCAACAGCAGCGTTTTAAAAAAAAGTTTCCTCGATTTAAACGGCTGAAATACCGACACAGTCCTCACCTCTCGTCACGAACCGCAAAACAAACTTCCAAGATACTTTTTATTGCTTCCGATCATCAAAATGATGCCAGCCACGATCACAACGATTCCTGCCGTATAGGCCGCAAAGAGGAATGCCGTATCGTCACTTATAATATCCGCGATACCGATTGCGATCAATGCCACTCCCATCAGAACATTTCCAAGGAAATGAATCCGCTGCCAGGCAGTCAATACGCCTGTTTCCAGTTTATCCGCGTTCACGGGGATTTTCCCTCCACGCAGAATCCTCACGCCGTCCGCCAGCATATAAATTCCCGCCGCCAGAAACACAAGATTGGTGATAAAATCAAAAATCATTTTTCCCTCCTCATATTATAAATCGGAGCTTTGAACTCCATCATCACAAACGCAGACAAACAGCCCAGAGCAACAGCAGATGTGCCGGATAAATGATGTAAAACAGCCATTTATTCTGTTTTCCTCTGGAACCATCATAAAAGCAGATGGGCGCCACAGCCAGAAAGCACCACAACTGGCTGACTGTCAGACTCAGAACCGTACAGACCGCACAACCTGCAACCGCCTGCCACAGGTATCCCCGCTCCCGCATCAGATACATGGCAATGATACAGCCAACTCCGGCAGCAGCGAAATCGACGCGGCCAAGCACAGCAAGAACGCATCCGGCGACTGACAAAAGAGCGATTCCCAGTCTGCGCATCCAGAAAGAACGTTTCGCCTGTTTTTCTACTGCCTCAATCGCACAGAGAACGATAAAGCCGAGACCAAGAGTGAAGAATATATTCTGCTGTCCGGTCTCCAGCAC
>JAJQCL010000133.1 GCA_021202715.1 Lachnospiraceae bacterium | reverse complement strand
TCTGCACGGTGGTGCGGGCTTTTTCATTGTAAATCAGTGCATTTTCAAATTCTCTGATGCGTTCCTCTGTGATGTATTCCATGATTTGCCTCCCAGGTATCGGCCGAAGATTCATTTCGGCGTATGATTTCTCTATCATAGCAGACCGTTTTCCCGGGAAGAAGCGGTATATACGTCATGAGGCATATGGCTCATCGCACAATTTTATATTGAAAAAAATCCGGTTGACAAACCTCCTCAGGATATGTATAATACGGAAAGTACGGTTTGAAACGTGATGAACGGTAAGAAAATAACAGTAAGACAGGAGGTTGTGTCGGATGTCTATTTGTCCTAAGAATAAATCCTCGAAGGCTCACAGAGACAGTCGCAGAGCGAACTGGAAGATGAGCGCTCCCACGCTGGTGAAGTGCAGCAAGTGCGGCGCCCTGATGGTTCCTCACAGAGTATGCAAGGCCTGCGGATCCTACAACAAAAAAGAGATCATTCCCCAGGCTGAGTAAAAAAGAAATGGCGTGAGAGTTCCTCTCAGCCATTTCTTTTTTCCAAAACGGAGCTCCGGTATACGGCGCTCCGTTTTTTGATGCGTTAAGCCCAGGATGGATTCCAGGTTTGACGCCGGGCGCAGCCCGCACAGAAAACAGGAGGCGAGAACCGCCTCCTGCTCACTCTCATCAATCTGTTATTTTACTGAGCCTGTGCCTGTACAGCCGTAATAGCGACCACTCCCACGATGTCGTCGGCAGAGCAGCCTCTGGACAGATCGTTCACGGGCTTCGCAATACCCTGCGTGACCGGGCCGTAAGCCTCCGCCTTGGCCAGTCTCTGGGTCAGCTTATAGCCGATGTTGCCGGCATCCAGGTTCGGGAAGATCAGGACGTTGGCATGTCCGGCGATCTCACTGCCGGGAGCCTTGGAAGCGCCCACGCTGGGAACGATGGCCGCATCCAGCTGGAACTCGCCGTCCACCGTCAGATCGGGGAACTGCTCATGAGCCAGAGCCACGGCATCCGTCACCTTGTCGACCAGCGCGTGCTTCGCACTGCCCTTGGTGGAGTGGGACAGCATGGCCACCTTGGCGGGCTTGCCCACCAGCAGCTCAAAGGACTCTGCGGAGGAATTGGCGATGGAGGCCAGCTCATCGGAGGTCGGATCCTGATTCAGACCGCTGTCGGCAAAAACGAAGGTTCCGTTCTCACCATACTCGCAGTCAGGCACGATCATCAGGAAGAACGCGGAGACCAGCTTCGTGCCGGGCTTCGTCTTCAGAATCTGCAGGCAGGGACGCAGAGTATCGGCGGTGGAATGGCAGGCGCCGGAAACCATGCCGTCGGCATCTCCCATCTTCACCATCATCACGCCGTAGTACAGATAATCTTTCAGAAGGATCTCCTTCGCCTGCTCAGGCGTCAGCCCCTTCTTCTTACGAATCTCAACAAGGGCATCTATGTAGCCGGCCGTCTTCTCACTGGTCGCAGGATCCACGATCGTCACACCGGTCAGATCAAATCCGGCGCCGAACTTCTCGACCTCGGCCGGGCTTCCCACCAGCACGACATTGGCGAAGCCTTCCTTCATGACCTTCTCCGCGGCTTCATAGGTGCGAGCGTCCATGGACTCCGGCAGCACGATGGTCTTCTTGTTCTCGGCAGCTCTGGCTTTCAGGGTATCAATAAAACTCATTTTCTTCTGCTCCTTTCCTGTTCGGAACTCTGACTTCTATGGTTCTCCGGAGAAATCTGCGGATTCTTCCGCACTCTCCCGAACCTTTTTAAGTATACACATTTTTCAGAGGTTCGACAAGAGTATTTTGCCCTTTTTCGTCAGAAGTCGGACGCTCTCGGGTTCCGCTGTGATCTCCGGGCCGGTTGGCCTCCGTATCCCCATTGGGTATGGCTTTTTCTCAGATTTCACGGTACAATAATTGTATGAGGAAACTATCCGCTGCCAGACACAGAAAGCTGAGGAGATTATCTATGAGAGTCGCAGGAATCATTGCCGAATACAATCCATTCCACCAGGGTCACCTCTATCATCTCCAACAGACCAGGGCGCTCACCGGCGCCGACGCTGTTGTCGTCGTTCTAAGCGGCGCTTTCGTCCAGCGGGGCGAACCGGCGCTGACCGATAAATTCTGCCGGGCCGCCATGGCCGTCCGGGGCGGCGCCGATGTGGTGCTGGAGCTTCCCGCCCCCTACGCCACCGCCTCCGCGGAGACCTTCGCGGGCGGAGCCGTGGAAATTCTCGACTCCCTGGGTGTGGTGACCGATCTGGTGTACGGCTGCGAGTGTCCGGAGCCGGAACGTTTTTCTGCCGTGGCCCAGGTCCTGACGGAGGAACCCGCCCCTTTTGCAAAATGTCTCCGGGATGAAATGCGCCGTGGCCGCACCTGGCCGGAAGCCCGCGCGACCGCCCTCGAAGTCTGCCTCCCCGGAAACCGGGATCTGCTCTGTTCTCCGAACAACATCCTGGCCGTCGAATATCACAAGGCGCTGTATCGCCGGAACAGCAGCATCCGCCCCATCGCTCTGCAGCGCCGGGGACAGGACTACCACTCCGATCACATCCCGACAGATGCCGCCCTTCCGTCTTCCGCCACCGCTCTGCGCACGGAATTTGCCTGGCTGGATCGCTGTCTGTCTGCGGAAAAACCGGGCTCTCTCCCCGCCGAAGCGCTGCAGGAGCGTTTCCCGGAGAATCCTGTCTGGAAACAGCTTCCAGATTTCTGCGTTTCAGAACTTCCCTGGAGGCTCTACCCGGATGACTTCTCGGTTCTGCTCCATGATGCGCTGCTGCGGACCCCGCCCGATGAACTGGCAAACATTCAGGACATGTCTCCCGACCTCGCCGCCCGCCTGAGCCATCTCAGCGGACAGCTTCTGACGTATACGGAACTGGCGGAGCAGCTGAAGACCCGACAGTTCACCCGCACCCGCGTCAACCGGGCGCTGATCCACACGCTTCTGGGGTTTTCCGGCGCTCCGACTCCGCTCTCCGCCGTCCGTCTCCTGGCCATGCGCCGCGGCACACCAGTCATGCGGGCCATCCAGGATCACACCTCCCTTCCCATCGTCACCAAACTGGCCGACGCGCCTGCGGGAGCTCTGGATGCCGACCTGCGGGCCGACGCGATTTACCATACAGCACTCTGGCAAAAAAGCGGCCTCCGCCTTGATGTCAGTGACCAGGCGGGGCCGCGCATTCTCTAAAAACAGATTTTTCTTATTTTGTCAACAGCAGCATGATCTCATTGCTGCGGCGAACGAATTCGGCCATGGCGTCGGCTTTCATCGGCTCATGGCTGATGGCCGCCAGGTCATAGACCTGCTTGCAGAACATCTCCGTGTGCTCGCCTTCCCGATTCTCCAGGATATAACGGACCAGCGGATTGCGGGTGTTCAGTACCAGAGTCGCGGGGGTATCCTGCCCCATGTCGCTGATGCCGTACATCTTCAGCATTTCCTGCATCCGGCGGCTCTCTTCGGAGAGAGTGAGCATAGAGGCGATGCCCTCATCCTTGAGATTCTCCACCTTCACGGCCAGATCCTCGCGATCCAGTGCCTTGCGGAAGATCTCCGTCAACGTGTCCGTCGTCTCCTGCGGCACAGCCTCATCTGCCGCGCGCAGATCGCCGGTCACATCGGCATCGATCCGCTGGAAATGCAGCTTCTCATTTTTCTGCTCCAGCATCGTGATGAAGGGCGAATCCAGGTTGGAGGGAAGCACCACGGCATTCATGCCGGCATCCTGATACATCTTGATGTACTGGCTCTGCTGCACCTCATCGGTAACATAACCCACGGTGATGACTTCCTTCAGCGGAGTCTCCTTGCCCTCCTCCTTCGGAGCGGCCGGATCATCCTCCATATGAGAAGGCATCTCATTCAGGTCCTTCAGCGTCAGGTATTTGGCGGACAGGTCGCGGAAAAGCAGGCTCTCCTTCACCCGGTCATAGAACTTCTCATCCTTCAGGCAGCCGTATTTAATGAAGGGATGGATATCTTCCCAGTATTTCTCATAGGACTCGCGCTCCGTGTTGCAGAGGGCGTTGAGCTTGTCGGCCACCTTCTTTGTGATGTAGTCGGAGATCTTCTTCACGAAGCCATCGTTCTGCAGGGCGCTCCGGGAGACATTCAGCGGCAGGTCAGGGCAATCGATGACGCCCTTCAGCAGCAGCAGGAACTCCGGGATGACCTCCTTGATGTTATCCGCGATAAACACCCGGTTGTTGTACAGCTTGATGGTGCCCTCGGCGGACTCATACTCGTTGTTGATCTTCGGGAAATACAGGATGCCCTTGAGGTTGAATGGGTAATCCATATTCAAATGGATCCAGAACAGCGGCTCCTTATAATCATGGAAGACCTTCCGGTAGAATTCCTTATATTCCTCCTCGGTGCAGTCATTGGGATGCTTCGCCCACAGAGGATTCGTATCGCTGAGGGATTGCGGCTCCGGCTCCTTCTTCTCCTCTTCCTCCTCCTTGTCCTCTTCGGCCGACTCGCCGCCTTCAACGTTCTCCGCAGCTTCTTCCGCTTCGACCGTCTCCGCCGCTTCGGCAGCCTCCGGCTCGACCACTTCTGTCGCCTCGCGCTCCATCTGCTTCTCCCAGGCCTCCGTGGTGAACAGATAGATCTCTACCGGCATGAAGGAGCAGTATTTCTCGATGATCTCACGCGCCCGGTACTCATGGGAGAACTCATAGCTGTCCTCGTTCAGATACAGGGTGATCTCCGTACCGACCTCGGTCCGCGCTCCTTCCTCCATGGAATACTCGGTACCGCCATTGCAGGTCCAGTGTACCGGCGCCGCCCCTTCCTGGCAGGACAGGGTATCAATGGTCACCTGATCGGCCACCATGAAAGCCGAATAGAAGCCCAGACCGAAATGTCCGATGATCTGATCATCCGAGGTCTTGTCCTTGTATTTCTCAATGAAAGCCGTCGCGCCGGAGAAGGCGATCTGGTTGATATACTCATCCACCTCCTCAAAGGTCATGCCAATACCGGTATCGATGACCCGGATCGTATGCTCTTTTTCATCTACGACCACGACGACCCGCTCCTTCTTTCCCTCGGGGATCGTCACCTCGCCCATCCCGGCCAGCTTATGCAGCTTGGTCACCGCGTCGCAGCCGTTGGAGATCAGCTCCCGGTAAAAGATATCATGATCGGAATACAGCCATTTCTTGATGATCGGAAAAAGGTTTTCACTGTTGATCGAAAGGTTTCCCTGTTTATTTTCCATTGCGAATCTCTCCTTTGAATTACTAGCACTCGCTTCTCTTGAGTGCTGATTTTCTTTAATTCAGAAATATATACCTGTTTTGCAAAAAAGTCAAGCCTTTACAGAAAAAGAGCGCCCAATTTTTCGGACGCTCCGTCATTTTCTCCGTGTTTCTGTCTGCCTCATGCCTTTACCGCAGGCTCTCCGTCAGCCCGGCCACCGCCAGACGCTTCCGCACGATAGGTCCCACGATCAGCGCCGCCGCGATCTTCACGCAGTCCCCGAGAAGGAAGGGCGTGACTCCGGCCGCCAGAGCAGCAGCCGCACCCATGTGCGCCTGCACCGCCAGCCACACCGTGCCGATCAGATACAGCACCGCGGTACCGAGAACCATTCCCAGCGCGTGCAGCGCCCTCTTCCCCGGGAAATGCTCCACAAACCAGCCGCAGATCGCGGCGGTAAACAGATAGCCGATAAGATAGCCGCCGGTCGGACCGAACAGCTTGCCCGCGCCGCCGCTGAAGCCGGAGAAAACCGGCAGCCCCACGAGCCCCAGGATCAGATAGACCAGACAGCTGGCCACAGCCCGTCGGCTCCCCAGTACATAGGCAATGAAATAAACCCCCAGGGACCCCAGAGAGATGGGAACCAGCCCGATGGGTAGCGACAGCGGCCCCAGAATGCAGAGAACAGCGCTCATCATCCCGACGAGCGCCATCTGTCTCACATCCATGCTCTTTGTATTCGTCATAATAACAGCCTCCTTGCGTTTCATCTTCACATCAGAGACTATCATAACGAATTCACGGCGAATTGTCAACCAAATATCTGAATTGGTTTACCTTCGTTTTGTTTTCCCCCACGGTCTTTTCTTTCCTGTTTCACTTTTGTTATTTTCCAAACTAAATTCCACCCTTTTCATTTCAGATGTGGAAGTTACT
>JAJQCL010000028.1:5680-6174 GCA_021202715.1 Lachnospiraceae bacterium | reverse complement strand
ATGGAATCCCTAATAAATCGTATCATAGTCCAGTGGAAATTAAATGTACTATGGAGTATGAAGGCGTTTCCTATCAGTGGAGCAGAGCAAAAAAAGATAAATCGGGGGGCAGCAAGACTACTATTACGCCAAAGGATATTGTAAAGGTTGCGCAGAAGCTGGCGAATGAAAGCAATGGAAAAATGTGGCCTCTGATCAGCTATCAGAATGCTTCCAGACATTGGGTTTCCGCCAGAAGTGATGCTAATGAGAAACGAAGGAAACTGCTTCATGACAGAAGATGTGGCTATTTAGGATGTCTGGATAAGGCAATGAATTTGCAGGTTATCTATTCCTGGTGTAAGCAAATGGAATGGAACCGCGCGAAGAATAATCGAGTTCCTGTGAATTACGAAATGTTTGCTACAATCATCTCGGACTTTATGGGAAAAATGAATGAAGGAAAAATTAGTGAAGTTTTTTTTCCATTTGAACACGGAAAAATTATTGTATGT
>JAJQCL010000028.1:0-5670 GCA_021202715.1 Lachnospiraceae bacterium | reverse complement strand
AAAGACGTAAAGGAGAGCGAAGATTTAAGTGAGGGCTATCAGTCTGTATTAAATATGGTCATTGACTTGGCCTATCGTCTGGCAATTTTAAATCCGGACGCTGGGAAAAAGATACCAGAGGCAGAAGGAATTGTTTTGATTGATGAAATAGACTCTAATCTTCATCCGAAGTGGCAATGGAGAATCGTTGATGCGCTGACGGAAACATTTCCGAATATACAGTTTATAGCGGCGACACACTCTCCCATCATCGTGTCCTCCTGTAAAAATGCGAATATTATCAGCATCGATGATGAGCAGAATGTCCGCTATATTTCAGACAGTTATGCGTTTTCAGTAAATGAAATCCTGAGAGATATGCTCGGATATCATATGCGGCCGGAAAAAGTAGAAAGACTGATTGAAAAATTTGATGATCATATGGATAGGGAGCAATATATAGACGCTAAGGAAGATTTAGCCCAACTTATTTCTATTCTGGGTGAAGACCATCCAAAGGCAATCGCGCTAAAATCAGAGTACGCAATCGAAGCGGAGGAATAAGGATGATTTATATTCGGAAGCAAAGGCTGTATTTTTACAGAAAGAGATACAGGAAGATGAAAAAAAATAAGAGATCAGAAATCAGGTATTTTGTCGTAAAAAGAAAGGTGATAGTTGTAACAATGGATTTCATACACGGCAAAAAAATCCTCATCGTAGACGACGATGAGGGAATCCGCAATATGATTCGTGTTATTCTGGGAAAGGAGCAGTTTAGCAGTCTCTCCGCAGCAGAGACGGGAACGGACGCTGTGCGGCATTGCCGGGAATGGCAGCCCGACCTGGTGATTCTGGACATCATGCTCCCCGACATGGACGGATATGAGGTCTGCCGCAGGATACGGGAATTTTCCATGTGTCCCGTCCTGTTTCTGTCCGCAAAGTCGGAGGAGACTGACCGGATCATTTCCTACACCATCGGCGGCGATGACTATATCACCAAGCCCTTCAGCCCAAAAGAGTTGGTTGCTCATATCAACGCCATTCTACGGCGGCAAAGCTATTATGAAGGACGCAGTGATACCTCCTCATCCTATTCCTTTGGGGAATTTACACTGGATTTTGACCGGAGAGAGCTTTTGCGGGGGCAGGTTCCGGTTGCCCTGACAGCCAGGGAATATCTGCTGCTGGAATATCTGGTGCGCAACCGTAACATCACGCTGAGCCGGGAGCAGATCGTCCGCAGCGTGTGGGACAGCGATTATGACGGGTACGACAACACTGTCACTGTTCATATGCGCCATCTGCGGGAAAAGGTGGAGCCTGACCCGTCCCACCCCATATGGCTGAAAACGGTCAAAGGCAGAGGGTACATCTTTGATGATCGGAGCGCAAAGCGATGAACAGAAAAATTATCACTGAATATCTGAAAACCCTTGTCTTTGCAGTTGTGGCGACGCTGGTGGTCGGAACGATCCTGTGCTACCTGCTCTTTAGCGGGAAATCTTTGGATATGTCCATGCCACAGTACCTGATCCTGAACATCAACCAGTATTTGAGCCAGTCGGAAACGGGCTTCTCTCTGGAGGAAGAAGGAATGGAGCAGCTGGGTGTACATGACCTGTGGCTGCAAATCGTCGATGGGGACGGAGCTGTGGTCTATGCTTATCACACAGGCTCTGACATCCCGGACACCTACACCAATTTTGAGCTGGTGAACATCACCCTGACCTCTGACCGGCTCCCCGGCTATACGGTGTATGCCAGCGTTTACGACAGTGGCGCAGGGGAATATACGGTTCTGATCGGATGCAGCAGCTCCCTTGTCACGAAGTATTCCTTTGATCTGACTGGAGACGGAAGTATTGTGGCGATGCAATGTGTCGTTATCTTCCTGGTTGTGGCGGCGCTGTTTGTTGCGGTTGCCTCTATCGCCTTTTCCAGAAAAATCTCCACACCTGTAGCGGATATGATGGATGAGATTGAAGCCGTTTCCAGCGGCGGGGAAGCCAAAATGCAAACCCGCAAGACTCTGTTTGCGGAGGTGTTTGAGCGTATCCGTATATTGCGGGACAAGCTGGCCTACAATGATAGAATGCGGGCAGAATGGATTTCTAACATCTCTCACGACATCAAAACGCCCCTGTCTACCATAAAAGGGTATGGGGAGCTATTGGCAGACGCAGACTATGCCTTTGCCGAAGCCGAGGTTCAGCAGTATGCGGCAGAAATCCTCAAGGCGGAGAAAACACTGGAGGGTCTGGTGGATGATCTGAAAATCAGTCAGTCCATGATGGAGGGTCAGGTCGTACTAAACCGGGAACAGGTAGAGCTTGGCGCACTGATCCAGGACTGCATCGGAAAGGTAAGCCCTAAACTGATGGGAACCTCCGAGATTCTTTTTTCACCGTCGGAGCCTGTCTATCTGGACTGTGATCGGCGCTACATGGGGCGGTGTCTGCTCAATATCATCAGCAACGCCTTTGTCCACAACCCGAACACAAAAATCGCCGTCCGAATCAGCATGGCACAGGAAAACGGCCATGTTATCATCCGGATCGGAGATAATGGTCAAGTGATGTCTCCCGACGAGATAGACCACGCCTTTGACCGCTATTACCGTGGAACTTCCTCTGAACAGGTGGAAGGCACCGGCCTGGGGTTGGCTATCGCAAAGGAAACCGTCGCTGCCCACGGAGGCACCATTCAAATCGAGAGCAGCGTGGGCAGCGGCACGACGTTTCTCATCACATTCTAATGGAAAGCACTAACAACTGCGATTGCGGAAACTGACGAAGCTTTTGCCAGCTGCATTAGCAACCGTCATCAGTGTTTCTCTGGTGAAAAATCTCAAACAGAGAAGTACTGCTCTCTGATCTCCTCGGTGAATGGGACGATCTCTCCATCGCAGATGAAGTAAATCTTGTCACAGAGCTTCTCCAGATACTGGTGCTGATGGCTGGTCAGCAAAATCGTTTTCCCCTGGGCTTTCAGCTGCTCCAAAATCTGCGTGACCTCCCTGTTTGCCTCAAAATCCAGAGCATTGTATGGTTCGTCCAGAATCACAATGCTCTGGTTTTCCATAATGGCCTGTGCAATGCCCAGCTTCTGCTTCATTCCCATGGAGTATTTCCGCACCGGCGTCCTGTCCGCATCGTCCAGTCCGACTAAGCGCATGGTTTCCCGAATCGTTTCATCGTCGATGATATTTCGTATCTGCGCCAGCATTTTCAGGTTCTGGAATCCGGAAAGATACCCGACAAAGCCGGTTTCATTGATGAGAATCCCCACGTCTTTGGGAAAATCCTCTCCGCCGCTGCCCAGCAGCTCGCCGTTGACCCAAACCTCTCCGCTGTCAGGCAGGAGCAGCCCCACCATCAGCTGGAACAGCACGGATTTTCCGGCGCCGTTGCGCCCTGCAAACCCGATGCACTCTCCTTCGTTTACTTTCAAATTCACATCACGGTAAATTTGTTTGCCTCCAAAGCTCTTACCGATATGCTTCAACTCGATCACAGTATTCATCTGTTTTTTCTCCTTGCGATATTGAATAATTTCAGAGCGGCAAGCATCCCCGATATACACAGTGCGGCGGCAGCATAGCCGCTCCAGCCGTTAGGGATAAGCTGTAAAAGCTGGTATGCCGCTGAGATACCAAAGGGGTACCAGCGGAAGGGAAGCAGAATCCTCATCCCATAGCCGAGAAACGGGACAAAAAAGGACAGCACCGTATTCCCGGATAAGCCGTACAAAGCAAGAGACAGCTCGTACAATAACAGCAGCTCCGGCAGCTTGAGCAGCGCAGAGGCGAGCAGAGCGGCGATAAAGTTTGCCTCTGACACGCCGAAATAACTGCAATACTCCACCGCCGATTCTGCCTCGTAGCCATACAGAAAATACAGCGCCGTCATCGTGCCCGCTAGCAGAGCTACATACCAGAGCCAATAGCGCAGGATAAACCGAACACATCCCCGGTCAGTCAGGGTTCGCCACTGACGAAAGCTGCCGGTGCGGAGCAATGCCGCATCGTTTTTCCTTTCCGCTTCCGCCTGCCAGAACACGCTGATCTGTATCAGCGGAAAGGCAAACCAGGCAAGCGCATACAAAAGCTCGATCAGATTGACATTCTCTGCTGAATACCCTCGCAGCAGTGACCACGCAAAATCAACAAGACTACCGCCGGAGGAAAGCTGCGGGAATATCCCGAGGGCGATCAACAGGATCAGGTAGAGCGGTACAAGTCCCCTTCTCGGTGCAGGGGAGAAGAATGTGAAACAATTCTTTCCATTTTCCCGGAATTGGATTCGTTTTTTCCTCCGAATTTTGCGGGGCAGGTCGGTTGCTCCTGCCAGAAGGAATACCCCCATGACTGCCAGATTGACTGCCACCGCCAACATGGAATCGCCCCTCGCTCTGCGTCGGCGGATATCCCGCCCGAAGGGCGAGGATGCCCACACCCCACAATCAGAGATTGGGGGCAAAACCCGGCGAGGGCAAGTCGCATCTGCCATTGGAAGGCCGCTCTACACTTCGTTTCAGTCGGTGCTAAACGAACGTCCACTGGACGTTCAGCACCGCGGCGGGCAGATGCTGGCGAAACCAACAGCAGCGCATGATGCAGAATATAATAATTGTTGACAAAGAGGAATTCCAAAGGCGACTCATCAAACGGCGATACAAACCCGACGATTGCGCTCACGATGATAAGAACGCAGGCTGTCAGCATTCCTTTGCTGCCCCAGGATTGGCTGGTGAGAAAAATCACAGCGTAAAGAAACAGGCTTCCCAGCCACAGATACCCCGCCGCACAGACCAATGCCGCCAAAGGGCTTCCAAAATAGCGTTGATAGCCGGCCAGTAGATCCAGGAAGTCGCCACTATAATAACTTGACGCTTCGCTCACGGTAAAGACGTTGACTGGTGCCAGACTGAAAGAGCCGATGATAGCCGCAAGCAGGATATGGACAGCGATCAACAGCGCAAGCCTGACCGCAGCAGCAGTAAGTGTCACGGAATTATAGCGGGAAAACGAACCATACCGTATGATCTCTGAATTGGCGTGGTTTCGCACCTCCTTCCCAGTCACAAATACCAGGAAGAACAGCCATCCGTAAATCAGATAATAATGGTTCGCTAACGCACACAGGACATATTCGAACAGAGATAGCCCGGCTGACTGCGCCACCGTCAGCGTCAGGTTGCTGCTGCTCATAGCCATAAACACCGCTAAAATGAAAAAATATGCGGGAACATCATCCTTTTTCCATAACTTACTTTTTATGAGCTTTAACTTCATATCGGCTCTTCTCCCTCCTGCTCAGTGCCAGTATAATCACGGTTGCGATGATGGCAAAGGAAATCGTTCCGGCAAAATAATTGTAAACGTGCATACTGTTGGGGCTCAGCCGGTTCAACTGGATCGACGTGACAACGCTGTACTCCGGTATCTGGAGCAGAGAGGTAATCAAATTCTCCGCCACAAAGTACACAAAAGGTGCAACGCTCACGATAAAAACATTTTCCGCATACAGAGCCAAACCGTACCCGAACAGGGTAAACAGCCCCGCATCGAACCCTTTCCACAGACACCATACAAGGCCGAACGCCACGGGATGCGAAACCATCATGCCGCCGAACACATAGCTTTCCAATCCGGAATGGTAGCCAGGAGTCGCCTCAAATGGCAGG
>JAJQCL010000221.1 GCA_021202715.1 Lachnospiraceae bacterium | reverse complement strand
CCGCCTGTGCAGGCGGGTATTTTTATACCTTCCGTGTCCGACTCGGACACACTACAACATAGCCAGCAGGAGCCTGTCCATAAGGATGGGCTTTTTTGCGTTCCTGAAAACAGGGGATGGCAGAACAAAGAGAGGACAGGAACCATTTCACCGTATGCAGCCGGGTCCGTCTGATTGCGGATCCGTGTCCGATTCGGACACCGCATAAACCAGCCGAAAGAAAGGAGGATGAAAACCTTGAAAGGAAAAGGCGTGGGCGGCCATACGCCCGGCAACACGATAACCAGCATCAATCACACAGGGAGGAAATCGTTATGAAGACAAACATTCTGCGGCGTGTTCTTGCCATAACACTGGCTCTGATCATGGGCCTGTCTGTTGCATCCCCCTTCGACCTGACCGCATTTGCTGCGGAGGCCTCGGAGGAGGAGACACCCACCTATACGGTGGAGATCCAGGATTCCCAAAACGGGACGGTCCGTTTTGAGGATTCGAAAGAAACTTCCCGGGAGTATGCCCCGGGCGATACAGTCACCATCATGGCTGAACCGGATGACGGGTATGGGCTTGATGAGCTGACTGTCAGCAGCCGAGAGGAAGTGACTCTGAACGAGAAGTCAGAGACGACCTTTACCTTCAAAATGCCGGAGAGCGATGTTATAGTAGAGGCAGCGTTCTCGGCTGACGAGGAAGCCGTTTCAGAGACGGTTGAAGAAACGACGGAAGCCAGCAGCGAAGAGGAAGCCGGTAAGGAGGAAACAGATGAAGCCGAAGAAACCGTAGCAAGAACGGAGAGCACAGAGGCTACGGAGACAGTCGCAGGCGCGGCGGTAACCCTTGAAACGGCAGCTGCGGCGGCAGAGGAAAGCACCGCAGCCGAAGAGGAGTCGGCTCTTTCCGAGGCAGCCCAGGCTGTCCAGGACATGATCGATGCCCTTCCTACCGCGGATGAGCTGGAGGATATGGATGAGGATGAGCTGAATGAAGCCTATAATGCCATTCTGGAAGTTGATGAAGCCTGGCAGGCGCTTACCGAAGAGGAGCAGACGTCCGTGGATGATTCCAAACTGGATGAGCTGTATGAGTATTTCAACACATTGACCATGACGACCGCTTCCACAGGCACTTCTACGAAAGTGTCTGTATCCAGGACTGCGAAATACAGATATTCTTATTATGGTGTGGGGAGCAGCTGGTCCACCAATAAATACGAGGTGGAGTATACGATCGACGGGACAGATGTCACGGCCTATGCGTACTGCGTTGAGCCGTCGGAAAAGGCTCCGGGGTCCGGCAAGTATACGGTCACAAAGCTGAGCAGCAGCAATACGCTGGCCAAGGTGGTCTATTACGGCACTGAATCCCTGTCCGGGACGAAGTGCTTCTGGGAGCAGGAAGGTTATTCCGGTTATAGCGATGGCTATCGCTGGATTATCGTCCATATCGCCCCCGCCTATGCCTATGGCCGGAGCGATTGGGATTATTGTATCTCCAGCAGTACAGCAAAGAAACGGGCGAAGGAGCTGGTAGAGTTCGCGGAGGATGCGGAAAAACTGCCCAGCGGCAGCAGCATTGAAGAGCCTTACTTCTCCTATGAGGATAGTGAGGGCACAGAACATACAAATGAGGATGGATCGAAGCTGACTGTCAGCGCTTTGGAAAGTACGGCCAAAGGCGATCAGTATACTCCATATATTACTTTTCATGCGGACGAGACGGTATACGTAAAGTTTACTCTGCAGAAAGGGATGTCTTATATTGTCAAGACAAATCCCAGCGGAAGCGGAAGCGAGGATATTTCGGATTCCGATGGCACGGATACGGTCACGATCTATGGCGGCACGACTTTCCGCTTCCGGGCCCCCCTGGATCAGGTGGAGGAGGTCAGCAGTACCTACTCAAAGACGCTGAAGCCGAAAAACCTGAAGGACTATTCCGCTTATAAGCTGCAGTATGGGTCATCGGGATATCAGTCCCTTGTCACGGTGTTTGGGGATTCCCTGGAAGCGAAGACATCTTTTAAAATTAACTGGATCAGCACTCCAAGCCTGTCCATTACCAAGAGTGTCTCTTCGGCCTCTGAGGATTATGCCCGGATCGTGAAAAACAATCCGAACTACACACTGGAAGGGGCAAAATACGGGGTTTATGCCACCGAAGAAGATGCGAAAAACGGGACGAACCGCCTCCGCCTGTTGGTCACAGATGAGGACGGACAGACCACGGCCGTTACCCAGGTCGCCTCTACGTATACAGGAGATGAAACCTACTACACAGCCGGACAGAAGTTTGCTGCAGGCGAAACCTTGTATATCAAGGAGATCGTCGCCCCCTCCGGCTACCAGCTGGATACAACGATCTACGAAGTAACACTGACCAGCGGGGACAATGAACTGGAAATGGAGGATGTTCCGCTGTATGCTACGGTCAGCCTGGAAAAACTTGATAAAGCCTATCAGGAAGGTCTGATCAGCGCGGAGGATGTGGCCGACATGTCGAACATCTGGTTCCGCCTGCGATTCTTCAGGGTGACGGATGTGAGCGAAATGGTAGGAAATCCGACCAAGGCATGGAACATTAAGACATTGAAAGCGTCGGATGGATCCTACACAGCCACTCTGGATGATGATCATATGGGCAGTCTATCGTCGTTGATCTTTGAAGATGAAGAGGGGAATTACGTAATTCCTCTTGGAGGATTAACCATTCAGGAATTTGATGCAAGTACGGTTGGAGACTGGATGTATGATGAGGAAGAGGATGGTGAAGTCAATTCCAATTACAGCGTCAATGACATGAGCTGGATCGTCGGGGATGAGACCTATAACGGTACGAGCATTATTACCCTGATGCTTCGCGAGCAAACAAATGCAGACGGAACAAAATCTGTGGTCGTGGAGGATTCAGACGGCAATACCCTGTCTACCGGGAGCAGCCTGCAGGTCACTGCCGAAGATTATCAGGTGTATGGCAACTTGACGATTGAGAAGGTATCCTATTACAACAAACAAAAGCTGGGCGGAGCCACCTTCCACTTGGAAGATTCAGATGGCAGCACGGTTGTTCCGACAACTGAAAATGGCATCACCGGCGACATTGACTCAACCGGTATGATCACAGTTCAGTCAGACGGTACTGCCACCGTGGAACATATCCCGGCAGGAAGTTACACGCTGGTGGAGGATAATGCACCAGTGGGATATCATACAGATTTTAGCGAAAATATTGATATTCTCGGAGGAGATTCTATCGAAACGGTAGAAAATGTTCCTGTCCTTGCCGGAGTCAAAATTCAGAAGTATGACACCGATTCCGAAGAAGCCGCAGCCGAAGGCGATGCAACGCTGGAAGGAGCCATTTACGATATCATCACTCTGCAGAATATTTATAACGATAAATACGGCACTTCCTATTCCGCCGGCGACGTGGTCTATACCCTGATCACGGACGAAGATGGTTCCGTCGAATCCCCGGCGGATATCCTGACGGTCGGCAGTTATCAAATTGTTGAAACCAGTGCCCCTACAGGCTACCTGGCTGGTGATTCCGTCACTTTTACCATTTCTCAGATCAGTGATGGTTCCCTGCAGGCGACGCTCAGCGGTTCCACGACGCCTCTGGTCTCCGAAGAGAAGGATGGCGGCGCCCTGTTTGACCTGACCGGTGGAGAGCTCTCTGACCCGGTGATCCGCGGCGGTTTCTCTATCAGGAAGGTTGATGAAGACGTAGATGACGCAAGTCTGACAGGGACTCAGGGTGATGCACCGGACCTGGCGGCCACCTATACAGTGACGAACGGGAATACGCAGGCTGTGCTCGTAAACGGGACAAAATACGCCGCCGGGGCTGTGTGCTTTACCTTTACAACAGCATCCGATGGAACATATACATCCACTGCGAATCTGCTGCCTTACGGGAAATATACGATTACCGAGACAGCCCCGCCGACCGGGTACAACCTGGCAGCTGCGGTTTCGTTTACGATTTTCATTCAGGAAGATGGCAGGATCGTCACGGCAGACGTGGACGGGAAAGATCTGGGGACGTATACCCGTGATCCGATTATCCGTGGCGGCATCCAGATCCAGAAGGTGGACGAAGAGAGCGCAGACAATGAGTTGCTTGAGACAATGGGTATTATCCCCCAGGGTGATGCATCTCTGGCAGGGGCTGCGTTTGACATCATCAACATGAGCGCCCACTCCGTTCTGGTCGATACGGACGAAGACGGCGAATTTGAGATCTACGAAGCCGGAGATGTTATTGACACCCTGACGACCGACGAAAATGGGTTTGCTGCGACTTCGGAGGATTTCCTGCCATATGGCACCTACAAGGTTGTTGAAACGGCAGCTCCTGAAGGCTATGAAATCTCCAGCGACACAAACCATACCACCTTTACGGTCAGCATCCGTGAGGATCGTAAGATTTACGAGAAGTCCGATGACGGGACAACCATCGGGCTATATATGGAAGACCCGGTGATCCGCGGCGGTGTGGAGATCCGGAAGCGCGATGCCCAGTCCGAGGATGGGACCGCGGAAGGCGCAGCCACACTGGAAGGTGCTGTGATCAATATTTACAACATATCCGACGAAGCCGTCCTTGTGGACAGCGACGGGGATGGGACCAGGGAACGCTATGCTCCCGGCCAGCTGGTCTATACACTGACCACGGATGCGAAAGGCTATGCCGGCACTGCGGATAATCTGTTCCCTTACGGCACCTACGTGGCTGTGGAAGTGAGCTCCCCGACCGGCTACCTTACCATGAAGAAGTCCTACCTGGAGGATGATGAGGCGGCGGCCCTGGGCTTCACCTACAGCAGGGGGCAGGATATCTATTACGACGAAGCCTCGGAAACCAGTTATTTCTATGATATGAAGGAGCGGGCTTTCTACTGCTATACGGCCTATGTTACTCAGTCTGCGAAGCGCCTGTATGTGGAGACCAGCGAAGCGGAGAGATTTTACGATGCGGAGACCGGCCTGTACTATGATGAGGCAACCGATACCCGCTATTTCTACGATGCGGATGCTGGGCAGTATTATTACCTCTCTTATGTGCGGACATCTACTTATTCTTATGGCGCGTATGAGACAAAGTTTGAGATCCGTGAGGACGGGAAGACCGTGGACCTGACCGGGGAAGAGGAAAGCATCTATGACCTGGTGAAGCGGGCCGACCTTTCAATCTACAAGGTGGACGATGAGAGCCAGCGGCCGATGGAGGGGGTGCAGTTTAGGATCACGTCCATGACGACCGGTGAGAGCCATATCGTCACGACCGATGCAAACGGCTATTACAACTCTACCCAGACAGCCCATTCTTCCGTGAATGGCCTGTGGTTCGGCCTGGATGAGGACGGGAACAGTGTCCCCGTGGATGATTCCCTGGGAGCTTTGCCTTACGATACCTATTATATCGAGGAGCTGGAGGGCACAGCCAACGAGGGCATGACGATGTGGAGCGGCTACATTTATGTGACCGCGGACACCGTGTATGAGAACGGCTATGTCATCAACCTGGATATCAACAACCGTGAAGCGATTATCAGCACCAGCGCGTCGAACGAGGAGACCGGGAATAAATACCTGGCCGCTTCGGAGGGCGCCGTTGTTGAAGACACGATCACGTATAAGAACCTGGAGACCGGAACCTATCTGCTCCGCTCCGTCCTGATGGACCGCGATACGCAGAAGGTCATCGTGGATGTGCAGGGGAAAGAAGCCATCGGTGAGAAGACGGTGAAGATCTCCTCCGGCTCCGGATCGACGACCGCGGAGATCACCCTGGATGCCAGCAGCCTGTCCGGCGTCAACGCCGTGGTGTTTGAGTATTTCTACACTGTGGATGAAGAGGGAAAAGAGACGCTGGTCTACAGTCACGCCGACTTTGAGGATGAAGAGCAGTACGTGTATTTTGCCGGGATCGGCACCACGGCGACGGACAGCGAGACCGAAGACCATGTGGCCTGCGCGGATGAAGAGATCACTCTGATAGACGTGGTGGAATACACGAACCTGCCTGCAAACCGCACCTTTACCCTGACCGGCACCCTGATGCTGCAGTCCACCGGGAAGGAGTACCTGGATGATAACGGTAAGACTGTGACTGCTGAGACGACGTTCACCAGTTCTTCGACCGGAAACTGCAGCGTGGAGGTGAAATTCACCTTAATTGGGGCCAACCTGGCCGGGGAGGCGGTCGTTGTGTTTGAACAGCTCTCGCTGGGG
>JAJQCL010000107.1:4947-6249 GCA_021202715.1 Lachnospiraceae bacterium | reverse complement strand
AGATAGGAGGAATAATGAATGTTTGAAAATGATTATAACATCACTGGCAAGCACGCTACCTATCTGAAGTTCCTCGCTGCCAAAAACTCAGGTTCTAGGGATGACGACGAGGTCTCTCCTACATCGGCAAAAATTTTTGAGAGATATATTGATGTATATATGAATGCAGCTATCTGGGGCTTACTTTATAAAAGAACAGCGCCACGAGATACCTCCTCAGATGACAGGGCTCGAATTTATGCCGATGCTTACGCTAACGAAAGAGAGAATTGTGTGTTCTTGTACCGCATGGTATTGCTTTTAGACAAGACAACTCAATTAGCCCCCACAGAACGTGTAGACCGTGCTTTCCGCTACGATACGCAAGAGAATAAAAAGGAGGAATTTGTAGCAAATATGGAGTTGTTCCACTCTTATGTCCGAGGTGGAATTGAAGAAATGTATGAACAGTTCACTGACGGATGTTCTACACGAGATGATTACATGAACAAAGTATATGAGATTATGACCGCATTTAAACAAGAGATTAGCGGAATCTCATACGAGGATGAACTCGCGAAATTGATTAGGTGAGTGTTGGGGGTGATTATATGGACGATTTGCATTTTTATGAGTATGTGATGCTTATACTCAAGGAAGCAGGCCATATAACCACCCTTGATCCTATTTATACAAATCGTTCATCGAATGATTCGCTATATCTTGACTCGGCAAAAAACTTGTTACAAGTGCCGCAGATCGTGAAGTGTTAGCTCAAATTTATAATGTATCTCTTTTAGCGGACATAAAATGGCAAGACACTATCGAATCGTCCGTAGATAATGTTCAGATATTTTCTATAACAGTTGGATTTCACGAACGGAGTAGAAGTCAAAATATAGCAGACATCCATTATTTGTTACAAAAATATTGGAGCTGCAAACATAGCATTGTTTTTTTTCAAAAACCTAGGAAATTACACTATATCGTTCGCAGACAATGACTGTTCTCATATTCTGTCAGACTGGCATGAAATCTCCGTAACTGATGATTTAATTGAACGAATTAGCATTGAAAATATCTCTATAGAAACTTGCAACAACTATTTCTTTGGCTTCATTTATTCTATTGCTCGCAAATATTATATCTATCCAATATCCTTTGAAGAAACCACCTACAGTATGTTACCCATCAACTATGTATTTGAAGGCATCTTCACAGGTATTTTGCTTTCCAGGGAAGAAATGAAGCAGATGATAATAGACAACATGGCCTATTATGAGGAAAAATATGGTAACGATTATGTAGAACCGGTTTATGCCA
>JAJQCL010000107.1:0-4937 GCA_021202715.1 Lachnospiraceae bacterium | reverse complement strand
CAGAGACAGATTTAATAACCATCAAGATATTTTTGGTGAAATTGACCTCATTAGCTTTGACCTAGAGCTTGATGAAAAGTTGGAAGATGAAGCATTTGGTGAAGGCGATTTTGGCGATGGAGATTTTGATAATGACGAAGATTTGCTCCTCGAAGATAACGAAGACGGAGATGAGGATATAGATCCAGCGATCTACGATGATCCGATATTGATGGTCAAATGGCTGGAGCAGAAGCAAAAAGGCAGGAGCGTAATTCTTCCTTTGGAGATTCTGGATAACATGGACTACGAAGGGCGACGAAGCGTCTTTATAGGCATGAATTGAGGGATGTAAAATTATGTTAGGAGATTCATCGAACGGCCATATTGATAATTTGTCTGACCAATGCATGAAACGAATCAACAAAAAAGTCGATAAACAACACGGCCCGCTCAAGACCTTAGTATGGCGCACCAGTATGACAGCCTTAATAATACTGGATGAAGTCCAGGATTGTCCCATTTGAAAAGTTGTCATCTTCTTTGTACTTCATCAGCATTGATCTGGATACCAGAGAACTGACACGGAAATATGAATCCCTTGGAGCGATAAAAATGAATGACCTGCTTTCGAGAAAAAAGAAGAACCTCGCCTCCCCTTTACCTGCGAAATCTATGTTCCAGAGCAATCCATCATATCAAGAAGGGTTGCCGTTACAAATGAGATTCAGCTAATACCCGCATCCTATCAGCCGCCGGAGCAGGAGGATGTTGTTGATGTCCAATTTGACGCTTCTGTGCTGGAGGCGGACAAGTGGGACTATCTTGTAGCTGCCGCCATCTGTCTTTGTTGACGATCCGTTCTTGATATAGGCTAATTCCTGTAGGCAAAAAGAGACAGATAAGTTCATAATGAGTGTTGCACGCTCGCGGGGTTACACGGACGATGACCTTTCTGATGCAATTCAGCACTTAGAAAATCAGTTTCCCCTTCCAAGCGATAAGGTTACAGCAGAGTTCGGTGGCGAACTTCAGTATCATTTAAGAGACTTTGCCCACCATCCGACGCTTGCGGGCCTTGCTTTTTCTATTCTGTCTCAGTTTACCAAATGCAGCTATGGAACTAATGCAAAAGACGAATTTATTAAATTTTCAATTCCAGATGGTGATTATTTGGGGTAAAATATCTGCGAGAAAATCTTTAATGGGACGGCAATCCAGGCATTTCATCTGATAAGCGATATGGCCGGTTCAAGTAGCAACGCTGGCGCTGGAACAGGAATTCCTGCCTGTATTTTATTCTTTCTGAAAGAAGTCTCGGCTCTACCGATAATGTCGGAATTGAAGGTTAAATATAGGGATGACGACATTGGTTTTTCTGTCTGGATTTCAAAAATCTTTAATGGAACACTGTTCCGTACAGAGGAAAATCCAAAAGGAGTTCGCTTTGATTTGAGGACTGAGATGGGAGTCGCCTATCAACGTGGAAAGCAGGCGGTTCCTGTCATTGCAAATGAATGCATTGTTCGCTGCTTTTATTTGATTAGACGGCTGTACCTGGAAATTAGTCGGCAAGAAGCTCGATCCCTTCACGATGTTGCAAATCTTGATCCTGCTGCACTTCTGCCTTTTAACAACCGAACTATCACGCACATGACTACAGTATCTTTTGGCGTGTTTCTAGCAGTTACCATGTCGGTAGCTAACGTACGTGCAGCAGTAAAAACAAGGGCGAAAAAAATAATAAGGACAGATTCGTCAAGGACTTCTTGTTGTACGTCAATTATGCGGGCATCGCCAGATTTGGATTTGCCATCTATGCTGAAGCAAAGTACTTGGTCAAGGACATCAAGAAGATTTATCAGGAGTACCAGAAGCGCTGCGAAAGCACAAACGCACCTGACATAGATTTCGAAGCGCTGAGGTATCTGTCTTTGACCGCGGAACAGGCTGCGATTTTACACTCATTGGAATACTTCAAGGTGAAGTATGATGTTCAACCTGAAAAAGATGCAAATGTCAGAAAACGGAAGAAAAATGGATGGACGCATGAACAAAAATCAATGGTTCCGCATGGAAGAGTAGTCTGATTGCTGAAGAACCGGAGGTTTACAGTGCAATCCTGCATGAAATTCCTAAGGGTCACATCTAACCTGGCTCTATCTGATTGCGTTGGAACTGTCTGTTTTTCATCCCTATTTTCAGATAACTGCCGGGAATGCTTCGGAATATAAGGGGCTTAAATGTAAAGCTGAGTACGAGCAAGACAAGTTCTGCAAAATGCAGATGATTATATCAACAGATGACTACAATGCGCTGATAAAAGCGTACCGCAAATCAATTGCTGACTTGAATGGTCAAAGCCCGAAACTGTTGATCGGGACGGGTGCAACCGTCGCTGTTGCGGCTGCAACAGGTGGTCTTGCCCTGGTATTTGCCCCGGAAATCGCCATTGCACTTGCTGGAGAATCAGTTGCTGGCTTATATGGGGTAGCTCTGACGAGCGCAAGCCTTGCACTGATTGGCGGCGGATCGCTGGTAGCGGAGTGATTGGACATGGCCGGCGGTACAGCAATCATCACCGGTGGAGGCGCTTTTCTGGGAACGGTTGGATCAGGCGCAATAACAGCAACCTCCCTGCCGCTGCTGTCCTCTAAGGCATATGTTCTCAATGAATGTACAAAACTGCTGACTGTATGCCGATTCATCCTAATCGGTATGCAAGAGCGGAAGGACGCTGTGACGGCTATTGCAAAGGGTGTGGACGCTGCAGCGGATAAACTGGGATACGAATTGGAGGAAAAGAAGCCGAATGATAAGTCTAGCAGGGAAGAGAAAACAGACTATAAAGAGCAATAGACCTGCCTGTCATGCCTGCAAAAATGCTCGAAGCTGCTCAAGAAATCAGTCGCTGACGAATTGGTTGTCTTGAAAAAATCTATGCGAGGAGGTGACCCGCTTGCCAGACCGTTCCTATATCGCCATCGACCTAAAATCCTTCTACGCCTCGGTGGAGTGCATGGAGCGTGGGCTTGACCCCCTGACCACCATCTGGTGGTGACCGACCAGAGCCGCACGGAGAAGACCATCTGCCCTGCGATGTCGCCGACTCTGAAATCCTTTGGCATCTCCGGGCGGGCAAGGTTATTTGAGGTCGTATAGCGGGTGAAGGATTTCAATCGGGAGCGCCAGCGCCGTGCGCCGGGGTACACCTTTACCGGCTCCTCCAGCGACATCAACGAGTTGACTGCCGACCCGTCTCTGTCGCTGGATTATATCGTGGCCACGCCCCAGATGGCCCATTATATCTAGCGCAGCACGGAGATTTATCAGGTTTACCTCCGGTTCATTGCACCGGAGGACATCCATGTATACAGCATCGATGAGTTGTTCATGGATGTGACCAACTATTTACGAACCTATCAACTCACCCCTCATGAACTGGCTATGAAGATGATTCAGGCGGTTTTGAAGGAGACAGATATTACGGCCACAGCGGGCATCGGCACCAACCTCTATCTCTGTAAAATTGCGATGGACATCGTGGCAAAGCACATCCCAGCGGATAAGGACAGCGTTCGCGTCGCGGAACTGGATGCGATGAGCTATCGGCAGCAGCTCTGGACGCATCAGCCCATCACGGATTTCTGGCGAGTGGGACGTGGCTATGCAAAGCGTTTGGAAAAGCTGGGGTTGCATACGATGGGAGACATTGCGTGGTACAGTTTGCGTGACTATGGGGAGAACCAGCTCTACAAGGAATTCAGCATCAACGCCGAGCTGCTCATTGACCACGCATGGGGCTGGGAACCGTGCTACATCTCCGACATCAAGGCATACAAGCCGGAGAACAACAGCATCAGCTCCGGGCAGGTGCTGCAATTTCCCTATGAATTTGACAAGGCGAAGCTGGTCGTCCGGGAGATGGCGGACGACCTCTCCCTCGATGCGGCAGATGTATGTGGTTGCTAATCATGTGGTCATCTAAGATATGGCAAAACCTCTGGAACCGGAGCAGCTTGACCTTTTTACAGATTACGCCGCCTTGGAGCAGCAGCGGCAATCGGAACAAGAGACCCTGGAAAAGGAAAAGCGGCGGCAGAAGTCCGTCCCCTTTATTCAGAAAAAATTCAGGAAAACGCTCTTCTGAAGGGCATGAATCTGGAGGAAGGCGCTACCGGGAAAGATCGAAATGCGCAAATCGGAGGGCATAAGGCGTACAATGGCCGACAGGAAAATCGAGGACTATCAGGACATCATCAATCTACCCCATCACGTTTCGGTGACCCGCCCCCATATGTCCATGTGTGACCGGGCGGCTCAGTTTTTTCCCTTTGCGGCGCTCACCGGCTACGATACCGCCGTAAAAGAAAACAGCACAGCTGACTGACCAGCAGGCGAATCTAGACGAGGAAGTAAAACAGGACTTGTCAGAACGGCTTAATCTGATTCGGGGAAATTTAGCGGCAGCTCCAGTGGTGGAGATCACCTACTTTGTTCCTGATGAACACAAGGAGGGCGGCTCTTACTGTACCGCCATCGGCACCGTAAAAAAGATTGATGAGGTTCAGAGGCTTGTTCTGCTGACGGACGGAACAGGAATTCCGATAGATGAGATTATAGAAATCAGTGGGGCGATGTTCCGGTCTTTGGATGATTCCTTTGCCTGATGGGGAACGGCTTCTACAATGGAGGCTGCTCCTTTGTGACAATGAACACTTGAGCCACATGACCCTTCCGTGCTAATAAACAGTGATCCACCCTTCAGAAAAAATGCAGGCAACTATCCTCGCACCTTCAAAATATGCTATACTATACTCAGATGGGACGAGCGCCGTCAAACACAACAAACCAACAGGAGGACAAGACAATATGAGTTCACAGATTCCGAAACAAGCGCCGCCTGGCACAAGCACAAAACGCAGAACACGCAATTCACTGGCAGACTTGGGAAGCGC
>JAJQCL010000052.1:1457-6271 GCA_021202715.1 Lachnospiraceae bacterium | reverse complement strand
CTTTTGTTCCTTATCCCTGTTTTCATATATTTTTCATCTGATTCTGCGAAGGAAACATATCCGTTCTCACCCATCCGCGGTCAGCAGCCGGAAGTTTCCCGGTACACGGAAAAAGCCCCCAGAGGTCTCACCTTCAGGGGCTGAGACACACTGCGGGCTAAAACGCGCTGTGCGGCGGGTCACTCAGAACTGCAGCCGGTTCTTCGTGACGCGGCGCAGGAAGATCAGACTCAGGGTCAGCGAGGCCAGCTCAGCAATGGGGAAGGCCCACCACACCAGCTCCAGGCGGCCGGTCAGGGACAGCAGATACGCGGCCGGGACCAGCACGACCAGCTGACGAGCTACCGAGATGATCAAACTGTACACGCTGTCTCCCAGAGCCTGAAACACGGAACCGGAGACTACGCAGATCCCGGCAAAGAGATAACTGAGTGAGATCGTGCGCAGAGCGACCTCACCGATCTCCAGCATATTTTCAGAGGCGTCAAAGAGCCGCAGCAGCGTATCCGGAAACAGCTGGAACACAGCCAAACCGATCAGCATGATCAGCACGGCATAGGTCATGCTCAGACGAATGGTCTTCATGATGCGTTCCCGGTTCCTGGCGCCGTAGTTGTAAGCGACGATGGGAACCATGCCGTTATTCAGGCCGAAGACCGGCATGAAGAAGAAGCTCTGAATCTTGTAATAGGCTCCGAAGACAGCGGTCGCCGTGGAGGAGAAGCCCATCAGGATCTTATTTATGCAGAAGGTCATTACGGAACTGATGGAGATCATCAGGATCGAAGGGATGCCGATGGCATAAATATTGCTCACGTACCGCATCTCCGGATGCAGGATTTTCCGAAGCCCCAGATGGATATCTTTGTTGAAACGGAAGTTGAAGAACATCGCCAGAATCATGGCCACAGTCTGCCCGATCACGGTCGCAATCGCCGCACCGGCCACCTCCAGCCGGGGAAAGCCGAAGAGACCGAAGATCAGGATCGGGTCAAGGATGATGTTGATGATGGCGCCGGTGGCCTGCGTGATCATACTGTAGAAGGTCCGTCCGGTGGCCTGAAGCAGCCGCTCGCCGCAGACCTGACCAAAGAGACCGAAGGAGGCGATCGTCACGATCTGCACATAGGAGGTTCCATAGTCGATGATGCTCTCAATATTGGTCTGAGATGCTACGAACAGACGAGAGAACAGAAGCCCCACCAGCAAAAAGAGCAGATAGCTGGCTCCGGCCAGGAAAATGGCGATGTTGGCCACCTTGTCCGCCGTTTCCTGCTTCTTCTCTCCCAGCGCCCGGGAGAGAAGGGCATTGACGCCGACGCCGGTGCCGCTTCCCACAGCGATCATCAGGTTCTGTACGGGGAAGGCCACGGACACAGCGGTCAGAGCGTCCTCGCTGACCCGCGAGACAAAGGCGCTGTCCACCACATTGTACAGAGCCTGCACCAGCATGGAGATCATCATGGGAACCGCCATGCTGATAAGGAGTCGGTTGACCGGCATGGTTCCCATCTTATTTTCTCTTGTTTCTTCCATATTCTTTCCTCCTGCCGTCTGAACTGAGAGCCAAAAAGCAGGTACGAAGACCTCTGCAGCGCATGCAGCCCCCATACCCGACACCAAAACACAGCACATCATACACAGTCCTGTAGATTTTGTCAATCCCTTTTCACAGCAAATTGGCATGCACCGCGATCGCGGCGCTTTACAACGAATGAAAATCGTCCTCTTTATATTTTCATGAAATTTTCACATTTCATTTGACTTTATATACCCTTTGTGGTATTCTTACTTTGTCGCTGAGAGACAGCGACGATTGATCTAAATTTGGAGGTATCACATGAGAGGCACAGTGAAGTGGTTCAACAACCAGAAGGGATACGGATTTATCTCTGACGCCGAGGGCAATGACGTGTTCGTACATTACTCCGGTCTGAACATGGAAGGATTCAAGTCCCTGGATGAGGGCGCAGAAGTCGAGTTCGACATCGTCGAAGGCGCCAAAGGACCTCAGGCAACCAACGTTACGAAATTATAATCCCGATTTGGCCTGTACCTTTTCATACTCCCGAACAGTCTCACACAGATCGCTGCCCCGCTTTGTAGCCGGGGCACTGCCGGAAATGTGTTTCCGGCATGTAGTAAGTATAGGAAAGGTTCTGTGACGAAACAGAATATGAGATCATACGTTGTCCGGCTGTCTGTGACAGCCGGGAGAAGCAGAAAAACCCGCCGATGGCGGGTTTTTCTCTTCTTCTTGTAAAGGATTACTCTCCGAAATATCTCTTCAGCAGGCCCTCGAAAGCTCTGCCATGTCTGGCCTCGTCACGCGCCATCTCATGAACCGTATCATGAATCGCATCGAGGTTGGCCGCCTTGGCTCTCTTCGCCAGATCGGTCTTGCCAGCGGTGGCGCCATTCTCCGCTTCCACACGCAGCTCCAGATTCTTCTTCGTGCTGTCGGTGACGACCTCACCCAGCAGCTCGGCAAACTTTGCGGCGTGCTCGGCCTCCTCATAGGCCGCTTTCTCATAATACAGGCCGATCTCAGGATATCCCTCACGATGTGCAACACGGGCCATGGCCAGATACATACCGACCTCGGTGCACTCACCGCTGAAGTTGGCGCGCAGATCCTCGAGGATGTCCTCGCTGACGCCCTGCGCGACGCCGACCACGTGCTCAGCCGCCCACTGGCGCTCCTCGCTCATCTCTGTGAACTTGCTGGCGGGCACGCCGCACTGGGGACATTTCTCGGGGGGCGTCTCGCCCTCGTACACATAACCGCAAACCTGACATACGAATTTTTTCATAATGCAGATCTCCTTTCGTAAGTTTACTATGAAAGCCCAAGAAGCGGAGCCGAAGGCGAACGCTGATTGGTTGCTTTCATGTATACATGCGACGCTTAGCGAAGTCGAGCCATAGGCGATGACTGAGCTTAGCAAAGTCGTTTAGTCGCAATTCTCCATTGCTTTTTATAATTTACCCTATGCTTTACTTCCTGTCAACCGATTTTTTGACGATAGCAGGGATCACCTCTCCCCCAGCAGTCTCTCCAGACAGACCGCCGCGCCGCACCGTGCGCAGTCCGGCACGATCTCCGTGGCAATGCCGCGAATCACGTCGGTCGCATTGGCCGGAGCGACGGCGGTTCCTGCAAAGGTCAGCATCGTGTAATCGTTCTCATTGTCCCCCAGAGCCAGAATATGCTCGGCTGAGATTTTCAGATAACGGCTGAGCCAGGCGAGCGCCCGCCCCTTATCTGCCTCAATGTGATTGATCTCGAGATTTCTCGGAGAGGAAGACGTGATGTGAATGCCGGGCAGCGTCCCCAGTTCCCGGCGGATGCGGTCACGCTCTTCGGTGCTGAAAATAGCCACAAAAATCTTCTCCACCGGCATCCCATGCCCCTCCACAAAAGCTGCCAGATCCTCCTGCGGATTCTGGCGAAAGAAAGGAAGACGATTGCTGTAATGTACCGCCAGTGCCGGATGAAGGCGCTTCCAGTTGTAGGCGCCGTCCGGCAGATACGCGCAGGTATAGACATCATAACGCTGCAGACGGCGCAGCAGCTCGGCCGCCTGCTCCTCCGGAATCCGTTTATGATAGATACACTCTCCCGTCTTCCGGTCTGTCACGACAGCTCCGTTGCAGGAGATCGCATAGCGGATTCCCGGCAGTTCCATCAGCTCCTGCGGAATCACGGAAAGCATCCGCCCCGAAGCCGGAACAACAAAGAGCCCTGCCTCCAGCGCACGCCGGAGGACGCAGAGGACCCGCTCCGGGATGCGGGCAGACCCGGCCGGGAGCAGCGTCCCGTCAATGTCCGTGGCAATCATTTGTACATCACGCACAGCGGTTCCTCCTCTTACTCATTTCACATCTTTTCTTGAGTCCGTGCTTCTTTCCGTACTCCGCGCTCTCTCCCGGGGACATTTCTCTCAGGCCTGCTGCATTTTCTCACAGCCAGGCCGCCAGTCCTGCCAGGAGCAGTAAATGCAGCGGATAATATACATAGAAAAAGTTCCTTCCGCCCTTCATGCCCCTCTGCCCGTTGTACTGCGGCAGCAACAGGAAGAAGGCCAGCAGTGCGGAGATCTGCAGCCAGTTCCCCCACCAGCAGACGGCCAGGATGACGGCGCACAGCGGAAAACGTCCTTCGGGCATTTCCCGCGTCAAACCGAAGAGGAGGATCAGCAGCACGCCCGCATCGCCATAGTCGCTGCCGAAAAGTTCCGCAGCTTCCATCGCCAGCACGGACACGACCAGAACCGCCAGGATGCCCGGCGTAGAGAAACCACCCGGGAAGGAGGTGGAGTCCCACCAGGGAGCCGGTCGTCCCTCGCGCAGACGCTTTTCCCCCTCTCGCATTTCCAGACGCCGGATACCCTCAAAGAGCCAGAGCGCCAGCTCCCCGAGAGCCAGCGTGAAGAAGACATTCTGGCTGCCCGGATCCCAAAGGACCTGTTCAAAGGCCAGATCATAGGGGATTTCCGAGAGCAGCGCGAACGCCAGAAGCCGGACCAGATAACGCCCGCGGCTGCGGGTATGCCGGTCTCCTTCCGCCAGGAGGAAGCAGTAGATCGGGAAAGCCTGTCGCCCTACCATCCGGCCGAGGGTATAGGCCATTGACCCGCCGGGGAGGAACAAAATCGATAAATGATCGATCGTCATGCAGACGAGAGCCAGACATTTCAGTTGAAACCCGGTAAGGCCCTGTGAAAATATCCCTCGTGCCCCCGTCATTCCTCCACGCACAGCTCCACCGGGCAGTGATCCGGGCCGAACACCTTACAGCCCGATCGTCAGCT
>JAJQCL010000052.1:0-1447 GCA_021202715.1 Lachnospiraceae bacterium | reverse complement strand
CGGTCAGGCACTGTGAGACGCAGAAATAGTCGATACGCCACCCGGCGTTTCTCTCCCGCGCCCGGAAGCGGTAGGACCACCAGGAATAAATATCCTTCTGCTCCGGATAAAAATAGCGGAAGGTATCCACGAACCCGGCCGCAAGCAGATCGCCGAATTTGCCCCGTTCTTCATCGGTGAAACCGGCATTTTTGTGATTGCTCTGCGGGTTCTTCAGATCGATCTCCCGGTGCGCCACATTCAGGTCGCCGCAGAAGATCACCGGCTTCGTCTCCTCCAGCCCCTTCAGATACGCACGGAAAGCATCCTCCCACTCCATACGGTAAGGAAGACGGGCCAGCTCATTTTTTGAATTCGGGGTGTAGCAGGTGACGAAATACCAGTTCGGATATTCCAAAGTGATGACCCGTCCTTCGTGGTCGTGCTCCTCGATGCCGAGGTCGTAAGACACCGTCAACGGCTCTTCGCGCGTGAAGATTGCCGTGCCGGAATAGCCCTTCCTCTCGGCATAGTTCCAGTACTGGTGATAACCCGGCAACTCCAGATCGATCTGCCCCTCCTGCAGCTTCGTCTCCTGCAGACAGATCGCGTCGGCATCGATCTCCCGCACAAAATCCAGAAATCCCTTTCCCACGCAGGCCCGCAGCCCATTGACATTCCAGGAAATCAGTCTCTTCATCGGCTTGTCCTCCCATCTGTTTATCCATCAGACAGGCGCGTTTCGCTTCCTGCCCGCCTCTGCGTTGGCGCGTCCGGCGTACGCCGTCAAAATCCTTCTGCGATCGGACGCGTTAATATCCGCGGATCGCGTCCTCACTGTCGTCCGGCGTCTTGTCGATGGAGCGTATTTCCACGAAATAACTGCTTCCAGGACGGATCTGTACTTCCACGCGCTCTCCGGCCCGGTGCCCGAGGATCGCTTTCCCCAGAGGAGATTCCACACTGATGTAGCCATTCAGAGAATTCCCGCGAATGGAGGTCACCAGCTTGTAGGTCTCCGTCTCATCGTCGTCCTCGAAATACAGCTCCACGCGGTTGTTGATCCCCACTTCGTCGTCCGCCGACTCATCGGAGACAATGCGGGCGTTCTTCACCATCCGCTCCAGGTAGCGGATGCGGCTCTCGTTCTGGTTTTTATCCCGCTTGGCCGCATAATATTCAAAATTCTCGCTGAGGTCGCCCTGCGCCCGGGCCTCCTTCACAGCCTCGATGGCATCCTTGCGGACGACAAGCTTCCTGTATTCGATCTCCTCTTCAATCTTGCGAATATCGCTCTCGGTAAATGCTTCTCCCTTCATCATTTCCCGTCCTTTCATTTGCTTCATGCCGGTTCCATCCTCCGGGAATCCGGTTCTTCTTTCTCCCAGTCAACGCACTCTCTGTCACTTCTGTCCGCCCCGCCGCTGCCGTACGACCTCGAAGATCGCATTGACAGGCATCTGAGCAT
>JAJQCL010000238.1:365-6273 GCA_021202715.1 Lachnospiraceae bacterium | reverse complement strand
GCATTAGACAATATCAAATATAAGGAATTGCGTAATCCGGATAAGGTATTTTTCTATGTTGAAAACCAGATTGTTGACGAGGATTTATATTACATTATACTGGACGAAGTTCAGCTGCTGCCGGATTTTGTAGATGTCTTAAACGGTTTTCTCCATATAAAAAATGCAGATGTCTACGTGACAGGAAGTAATTCCCGGTTTTTATCTAAAGACGTCGTGACGGAGTTCAGGGGACGCGGCGATGAAATTCATGTAATGCCTCTTAGCTTTAGTGAGTTTGTTACAGCATACAATGGAGAGATCGCAGAAGCATGGGAGGATTATTATAATTATGGCGGATTACCTCTTATACTGTCATGGAAAGAACCAGAGGAGAAGGAAGCCTATCTCCTGTCCTTATTCCGTGAAGTATATTTAACGGATATTATTGAGCGACATAAAATTCGTAATCAGGAAGAATTTAATGAACTTATGGATATTCTTTCCTCATCTATTGGTTCACTCACCAATCCGCTTAAACTATCCAAAACTTTTAAGAGCGTTAAGAATAAGAAAATCAGCGATATGACAATTGCCCGCTATATTGAATATTTAGAAGATGCATTTCTGATAAAACGGGCAGCTCGATATGATGTGAAAGGAAAAAAATATATTGGTTCTCCCTCAAAGTATTATTTTGAGGATATAGGATTGCGAAATGCAAGGTTGAATTTCCGGCAGACGGAAGAAAATCACATTATGGAGAATATCATTTATAATGAATTGCGGTATCGGGATTTCCTTGTAGATGTAGGTGTGATTGAAAGTACAGAAAGGAATGGAAGCGGCAAGAAAGTCAGAAAGCAGTATGAAATTGATTTCATTGCTACGAAAGGAAATTTGAAGTTTTATATTCAATCAGCTTTTAGCATGAGCAGCCCTGAGAAGATTTTACAGGAGACCAATTCACTTCGTCATATTCCGGATTCCTTTAAGAAGATTATTGTGGTAAGAGAAAACAAAAAACCGAGGATGGACGAAAACGGTTTTGTAACAGTTGGAATTTGCCAATTCTTACTTGATGATAAGATGCTGCTCGGATAGTGCTACGATCCCTCTTTTAAAAGAGTATCAAATGGACACACTCAGCCATTTAACGCAAAGCAGCTCTCCCGCTCCACGATCCGTCCTGTGAATTCCACGCGCAGCTTCTCGGTGTGCCCGTGGCGCATCCGATCCTGCAGCACCTGCACGGCCATGTGCGCCATGTCCCCGCGGGGAATACGGATCGTCGTCAGCAGCGGGGTCGTTGTCTGCGCCTCCCGCACATCATCGATGGAGATCACAGCGACCGGCCGTCCACTCTCCCGCGGCTCCGCCAGCGCTTTTAAGGCGCCGAACGCCGTCATATCGTTGGCGCAGAGTACCGCCGTGATCTCTGAGCGCGCCAGCAGCGCCTGCATCGCCTCATAGCCCGCTCCGGTCGTCTGATCGGTCTCGAAAATGTCCTCCGAATTTAACGGCAGCTGATGGCGGATCATCGTATCGCAGTATCCCACATAGCGGCTTTCATAGGAGCAGTCGCCGATGTAGCCGATCTTCCGGTGACCCTTTGCCAGCAGATACCGGACTGCCTGCTCCGCCGCTTTTCTCCCGTCGCAGACGACCTCATCGATCGCGAAATCTGTCGGATTGCGCCAGATGCCCACCAGGTTCCTGGTCCGCTCCTGCAGAGCGGTCAGCAGACGCCCGGAGCTGCGCCCCAGAATCACGATTCCATCGGTCTCCCGCATCTCCTTCTCCGACATTTCTTCTGTATTCACCACTTCATCGAGCAAAAGCCCCGCCTGAAAGATCTGAATCTCCAGATCGCGGTACAGCTCCCGGAAGAAAGAATCCTCCTCGAGAGAGCGCACCCGCGCCAGGACGATCGAGACGCTTCGCTGCCGCTGCGGCGTCCTCTGCTTCTTCAGTTCCCGGGCGTAGGTGTTCGGCACATAGTGGATCTCCCGCGCCGCCGCCCAGATCTTCTCCTTTAATTCCTCTGAGGCACAGGTATCATAGCTGTTATTCAGAACCCGGGAAACCGTCGACGGTGAGGTTCCGACCATTTCCGCGATCTTTTTCAGAGACATCTTTCTGCTCCTTTCACTCAATCGTTTGTGTGATTTTTCATTGACGCCGATTCTGGCCGGTGGTACGATCTTGGATAAATCCGAACAAAAACCGCTTCTATTATATGATGTAGGCGACAAAAGGTATTTTGTCGCCTTGATACACTGATTGCTCCGCGCTAACGCGCTCTCGCAATCCTAACAACATTCGAAATCCGCTCATTTTGGCCAATATATTGGCCAAAATGGCTACTTTCTCATGTTGTTGCGGGACCCAATGTCATGAATGCGAATGCAAGCATTCGATTCATGACCTTTTGTCCCTTGTATCATTATATTAAAATACAGGCGAATCTGTCCAGGTTCTTCTCCAAGTATACCCTGTGACCCGGCAGATTTCAAGCAAAGGCCGCAGCTACGCAACACACAAACGTTTGTGTCAAACCACAGTACCCATTTTCTTCCAATGCAGGGGGTAAATTCGAAAGGAAATCCATGGTATCATCAGGGTCAATTCCTTTTGACCTCCACCACATTTGAAAGGATGATTTACGTCATGCAACAGCTTCTCATCTGTATCGTCGTCGGCTTCGCCGCCGAGCTCATCGACGGCGCCATGGGCATGGCCTACGGGGTCAGCAGCAACACCTTCCTGCGCTCCGTCGGCATCCCCTCCGCCATTTCCAGCGCCTGCGTCCACATCGCCGAGCTCTTCACCACGCTGGTCTCCGGCCTCTCCCACCTGCGTCTTAAAAATGTCAGCCGGGCGCTGTTTGTCCGCCTCCTGCTGCCCGGGATCATCGGCGGCGCCCTCGGCGCCTATCTGCTCGTTTCCTTCGAGAGTTCCACGCTGGACGCCATCATCGACCTCTATCTGATCGTCATGGGCGTGGTGATCTTCTGCAAGGCTTTCCAGAAGGAGCGCCCGCCGCGGGAATACGGCAACTACGTCTGTCCGCTCGGCCTCCTCGGCGGCTTCACGGACGCGCTCGGCGGAGGCGGTTGGGGACCCATCGTTACCTCCACGCTCCTGGCGACCAACCATGACACCCGCAAGACCATCGGCACGGTCAACACCGTGGAATTCTTCGTCACCGTCGCCGAGACGACCACCTTTGTCGCCATGCTGCAGGATTTCCGCTCCTACACCATGGTCATCCTCGGCCTGATCATCGGCGGCGTTGCGGCCGCCCCGCTCGGCGCCCTGCTCTGCAAGAAGATTCCGGTGAAAGTAATGCTCGGCTTCGTCGGCGCGCTGGTCATCTTCCTGAACGTTGTCAAGCTGCTGCAGCACGCGGGGTGGATGTAATTTCCCCCACGACGACAATTTTCACTTTTCTCCTGCGGCGATCCATGTTACACTAAAGCCGGAGATGTGCGGAACTCCTGCATCATCGAACAGGAACGGGGAAAGTGAGGTTTGCCGTTATGACAAAGAAGAAAACAAATCGGTTTCCGCTGGTTGGCCTGCTGCTCTTCATTACACTGATCCTCTTTTCAGCCTGCACCGTGAAAGCCGCTGCGACAGCGGACTATGACGGCGCCGTGGAGAAGATCCTGGCGGCGCTGGATGATTACGAGCAGACTGTAGAGATCGATGAATTCAATATTCCTGCCACGTATTCATCCGTCACGACGATGCAGGAGAGGATCGAATTCGATACTCCTCAGTACGTCCAGTTCGGAGGGCTCGGCAGCTATTACTACACAACGGTCAACTCGGAGAAGATCATCCAGAAGGTGACGATTGTCTATTATACCGACAGCGCCGCGGAGACGACCAAAGTGCGGGAGGCCTATGAGGAAAAGATGGAGGCGCTCCTCTCCCAGGCCGATGCGGACTGGACGGATTTTGAGAAGATTTTATATGCCAACGAGTGTCTCAGCATTGGCTGTGATTACGGATCGTCGCAGGGAAATTACTGCTACAATGCCTACGGGCCGATTGTCCTCGGGGAGGCGGTCTGCGCGGGATATTCCCTGGCCTTCAAGGATCTGATGAACCGTCTCGGCGTTGACTGCTGCGTGGTCACCTCTCTCAAAGCAAACCACGCCTGGGACGCGGTGAAGCTGGGGTCTTACTGGTATTACGTGGATGTCACCTTCAACAATCCTGATCCGGTCGGCTATGCGGAGGGGAGCGCGAAGCATGATCATCTCCTCCTCAGCGCCTCGCAGCTTCTCTCGGACTCCCAGCACGGCGAAAAGTCTGAATGGTCTTACCGGAGCTCCGTGGAGGTGGGCGACGATTCAGACACGACCTTCGACAGCTATTTCTGGGATGACGTATCTCTTCCCTTCTATTATTATGACGGTTACTGGTACGGATTGATCCCGCAGGAAGATGAAAATGCCACCTATGTGACCATCAATGGGATCACGGTACTCGTCGGAGACTGGCGAAACGATTACGCGCTGATCCGGTACAAGACTTCCAACGCCGGTCTGACCGCACAGAAGACGATCGCAGCCCTGCCGAAGGATTCCTATGACGAGGATGAGCTGGCGGAATGGGTATCGTCTTCCTTTTACAGCGTCAGCTATACGGGAAATTATACGGGCTTTGCCTCCTGCGGGAAATATTTCTACTGTTCGGATCCCCATTCGATCTGGTGCATCGATGTCACGACGGGTTCGACGACCACGATTCTCGAACTGTCGTCCTCCGACAAAGCACTGGGGTACATCGACGGCATTACCGTCGACGGGGACGGCCTCCTCACCTACGATTTCCTGACCGGCTATGAGGGATCGCGGGTCTATGAGGCGCGGACGATCCGGGTACACACGCATACGCTGACCACGAAGACGACCAGCGCCGCCACCTTCGTCTCCACCGGGACGAAGGTACAGACCTGCTCCGACTGCGGACAGGTCCGCACGCTCACGACTGCCAAGGTCACCTGCAAAAAAGGGAAATCCTATACCGTCGGCAATTACACCTATAAGATCACGAGCGCGAAGACCGACGGCAGCGGAACGGTCGCTTTCACCGGACTGGCAAAAAGCGTAACGGCCGTCAAGGTGGCAAAAACGGTCAAGATCCTCGGCGCCAGCTTCAAGGTGACGCAGATCGCCGAGGGCGCTCTGAAGAAGCAGACAAAGATCACCTCGGTCTCCGTCGGCGCCAATGTCAAGAAGATCGGCAAGAACGCCTTTTCCGGCTGTACCAAGCTCGCCACCGTCACCGGCTGTTCCGCCGTGACAAGTATCGGAGAGAGTGCCTTTTCGGGCTGCTCGAAGCTCGCCTCCGTCAGCGGCTGCGCGGCCGTGACAAGCATCGGCAGCAAGGCATTTTACAAATGTGCAAAGCTCAAATATATCGGCAGCAAGAAGTCCCGGATCACGCTGGCGAAGATCAAAACCATCGGCGCCTCCGCGTTTCAGGGCTGCACCACGTTCACCTATGTAAACCTGAGCTCCACCGCACTGACAAGTATCGGCGACAAAGCGTTTTACGGCTGCACGAAGCTCAAGACCTTTATCAGCAGCTCCTCGAAGTTAAAAAGCGTCGGCGCCAAGGCGTTCTACGGGGATAAGAAGCTGGCCTCCGTCACCTTCAGGACCTCGAAGCTCACCTCCTCCAATGTGGGCTCCAGCGCTTTCAAGGGAATCAGTTCCTCCTGCACCTTTAAGGTTCCTTCAAAGAAGGTCTCCGCTTACAAAAAGATTTTCAAAGCCAAAGGCGCCGGAAGCAGGATCAAGGTGAAAAAGAATTCATAAATACAGCTATTTCCCCAAAAGAGAGGCCGGGCCAGGTGCCCGGCTTTTTTATCGAAAAATCTGTTTTCTCAGGTCACTCCTCTCCCGTTCTC
>JAJQCL010000238.1:0-355 GCA_021202715.1 Lachnospiraceae bacterium | reverse complement strand
ACATTTGTTCACCTACCCATTTTTTGGCAAAAATGGGTGTTTTAAAAACAAAAAAGATATGTTATACATGGTACATATGATGACGCAAGAACCCCCTAAGCACTCCATCGTGTCATCTTCGATCACCCAATCACAGCCCCTCACCACGGACAGAAGGGAGGTTTCCATGAAAAAGAGGTCCAGACAGTATGAATTCCGGGGCACGGTGCTGAACATCCCCCTGTTCTATGACGAACTGGCGGGAGCCTACATCGAGGAGTACAGGAACTTTAATTAAGAACCGGCCTGGACTGCCGATGGCTGTCCGTTCATCCATTCGGTCGAAGCCCCCTGTCCCTATGTCGAGTGGGAGGCG
>JAJQCL010000232.1:16556-23071 GCA_021202715.1 Lachnospiraceae bacterium | reverse complement strand
CACCGAAAACCATGGTTTTATCACCCACCACGATATCCTGATAGCTGGAATACAGGGCGGTGACGATCCCCAGGTCGAGCGACGGCTCGGAAAGCCGCATGCCCCCGGCGATATTCACATAGGCGTCGCACTCCGCCAGCCGCAGTCCCATCCGTTTCTCCAGGACAGCCATCAACAGGTTGACCCGGTTGTAATCGGCTCCGGCGGCGGTCCGCCTCGGATTGCCGAAATTGCTGCGGCACACCAGCGCCTGAATCTCCAGCAGAACCGGGCGCGTTCCCTCCATGGCGCAGGTCACCACGGAGCCGCTGGCCCCCTCGGGGCGCCCGTTCAGCATAAACTCCGAGGGATTCTTCACCTCGTGGAGGCCATCCCCCTGCATATCGAAAACGCCGATTTCATTGGGCGAACCGAAGCGGTTCTTTACGGCGCGGACGATCCGGTAGGAGGCGCTGCGCTCTCCCTCGAAATACAGCACCGTGTCGACCATGTGCTCCAGCATTCGCGGCCCCGCCACAGTTCCCTCCTTTGTCACATGACCTACGAGAAAGATCGTGATGCCGAGTCCCTTCGCCAGCTGCAGCAGGACGTTCGTCGACTCGCGCACCTGACCCACGCTGCCCGGCGCACTGTCCAGATCCTCCCGGTACATTGTCTGGATCGAATCGATGATCACCACTTCGGGGCTGTATTTCCGTAACGTCTCTGCCACGGTATCCAGGTCTGTTTCACAGAGAAAGCTCAAATCCTCCGTGAACTCCCCCATACGCAGCGCCCGCATCTTGATCTGCCGCAGAGATTCCTCCCCGGAAATATAGAGCACCTTCCGTCCGGCGGCCGACACGTGACGGCACATCTGCAGCAGCAGCGTGGACTTGCCGATGCCGGGGTCGCCCCCCACGAGGACGAGAGAGGCCGGGACGATGCCGCCGCCCAGCACACCGTCCAGCTCGGAGAAGCCGGTCGTGAACCGCTCCTCATGCATATTTTCGATCTGCGTCAACGTCACCGGCACCGCCTCCGGACGCAGGCCGCGTCCCGTGATCCGCTCCTTCTTCGCCGCACGGGGCGCCTCCACCAGGGTATTCCAGGCCTTGCAGGAAGGGCACTGGCCCTGCCATTTGGATGTCTCATAGCCGCATTCGCTGCAGAAAAATGCCGTCGTCTTCGCCTTTGCCACTTCTCTTTCCTCCGTCTCTTTCAGCTCTCTCCTTCGGGATTCAGGAAACCATTGCCCGCCTGATCGGCACAGAAATCTCTTCCACGGGAAAGGGCCGCCCTGCGGCGGCCCCTTTGATTTCTTTTACCTCTTTGTGATACGGACCTCAACGCTCTGACCCGCCTCCATCTCCACACCGATGGACAGCTTGCCGCTGCGGTTGGTCTCCATCAGGCCGTGCTGCTCGCCGTCGTAGGTGATGAGGTACTGGGTTGCTTCCGCCAGCTCTACCGTGATCTCACAATCCCGGTAGCTCTCGACCTGAAAGGACAGCCCATCCTCCCGGGCCGCAAACTGATGCACCGCCGTCCCCGGCACGGACTCATAGACGAACGCCCCGTTTCGCTCCAGCTTGGTGATCTCCCGGAAGGTCTTCACCTTGTACAGGTCGCCGCCGAACTCGAAATCCTCCCGCTTTGTCTTCTTCTCCAGCGTGTAGTCGCCGAAGCTGATGCTTCCGTTGGCCTCTCCCCGAAGCAGTTCCTTTACCACAGACATCTGTATGTCCTCCTTCATTCGATCCCGGCCCGCAGATCCTCTTTCGGATCCCGGCCTGCCGGTATGTCGGTTTCCTGCCGACATGTTTGCGCAGATCTCCGCGCCCTGTCCCCTCCGTGTTCAGTATAGCGTCATTTGCGTTTTTTCGCAATCGGAACCGTCTCTGTTTTTATATCAAGTTTTTTCAGGCGCGCTCTCCGCCTTCTCCCGCACCGGGTTCAGATGCAGTTCGCCCTGCGTCAGGCTAACCTTCACCGTGTCGCCGGGAAGGATGCGCCCGGCCAGAATCTCGTCAGCCAGACGATCCTCCAGCTCGCTCTGGAGAGCCCGGCGCAGCGGGCGGGCGCCGTATTTGCGGTCAAAGCTCCGGTCGATGAACCAGTCCCGGGCTGCCGCGGTCACTGTCAGCCGCAGGTGCTGCGACTCGGCGACGCGCCGCTCGATCTCACCCAGCTGGATTCGACAGATATCCCGCATATTTTCACGGCTCAAAGCATGGAAAACGATGGTCTCATCGATGCGGTTCAGAAACTCCGGCTTAAAGAGGCGGCGCACCTCCTCCATGACACCCTTCTTCATGCGCTCATAGTCCGCGTTCTCATCGCTCCCGGCGGCAAAGCCCAGCAGCTTCGGCTCCACGATGCGCTCAGCGCCCACATTGGAGGTCATGATGAGGATCGTATTTTTAAAGTCCACCTTCCGTCCCTGGGCATCCGTCACATGCCCGTCATCGAGGATCTGCAGCAGGACATTAAATACATCCGGATGCGCCTTCTCGATCTCATCAAAAAGGATCACCGAATAGGGATTGCGGCGAACCTTCTCGCTGATCTGGCCGCCTTCCTCATAGCCCACGTAACCGGGCGGCGAGCCGATGAGACGGGATACACTGTGCTTCTCCATAAACTCCGACATATCGATCCGGATCATCGCCGATTCCTGGCCGAAAACAGCCTCCGCCAGCGTCTTGCACAGCTCCGTCTTTCCCACGCCAGTCGGTCCCAGGAAGAGAAACGAACCGATCGGGCGGCGCGGATCCTTGAGACCGATGCGTCCCCGGCGCACGGCCCGGGAGACCGCTGTCACCGCTTCATCCTGTCCCACGACCCGCTGATGCAGCGTCTTTTCCAGCTTCCGCAGGCGCTCCGTCTCTTTCTCGGCCAGACGGCTGACCGGAATATGGGTCCAGCCGGCCACGACCTCCGCCACATCCTCCTCCGTCACGACCGCGCGGTTCCCCTTCGCCTGCCGCTGCTTCTGCCTCTCCCGGCGAGCGGACAGCTTCTGCTGCTCCTCCCGCAGGGCGGCGATGTCCTCGAAGCGCTGTTCACGGATCGCGCACTCCTTAGCCGTTTCCAGCTCCTGCCATTGTACGTCAAAGGTCTCCGAAATGCTCCCTTTGCGGCTTCCGGCCAGCCGGACGCGCGAGGCCGCCTCATCCATAAGATCCAGAGCCTTATCCGGCAGGAACCGGTCTCCCACATAGCGGGCCGACAGCTTCACAGCCGCTTCCACGGCGCCGTCGGTGATCTCCGCCCCATGGTGGCTCTCATAGCGGGGACGCAGTCCCCGCAGAATCTCCACCGTCTCCTCCAGAGACGGCTCCTCCACCTGAATCGGCTGAAAACGCCGTTCCAGCGCGGCATCCTTTTCAATGTGTTTCCGATATTCATCCACCGTCGTGGCGCCGATGAGCTGCACCTCCCCGCGGGACAGTGCGGGCTTCAGGATGTTGGCGGCATCCAGACCTCCCTCGGCGCCTCCGGCGCCGATCAGCGTGTGAATCTCATCCAGAAACAGAAGAACTCTTCCGTCCCCGGCGACTTCCTGAATCACCCTCTTGATGCGCTCTTCAAACTCGCCCCGGTACTTGGTTCCGGCCACCATGGCCGACAGATCCAGTGCCAGGAGACGTTTGTCCTTCAGGCTGTCCGGCACCTGACCGGCAGCGATGCGCAGAGCCAGGCTCTCCACGATGGCCGTCTTCCCGACGCCCGGTTCGCCGATGAGGCAGGGGTTGTTCTTCGTACGGCGGCCCAGAATCTGCATCAGCCGCTCCATTTCCTGTTCCCGTCCAATGACCGGATCCAGGCGCCCCGCCGCAGCCAGCGCCGTCAGATCCCGGCTGAAATGATCGAGGCAGGCGGTTCCCTGCGGACGTCCGCCCTCCTCGCCGTCTGTCCGCAAAAGGGCTCCCTCCGGTCCCATGGCCTCCGCCAGCTCACCTTCGAGCCGATTGTAGCCCACCTCCATGGTATTCAGCAGGCGGACTGCCACACAGTCCTCGTCGCGCATCAGCGCCAGAAGGATGTGATCGCTGCCAATGGCCTCCTTCCCCGCCTGTCGGGCGATCTCCCGGCTCATGTCCAGAGCCTGCACCGCCTTGGGGGTGAGCTGCAGCCGTCCTTCCGTCTGCGGCATATGCTCCGGCGCGATCAGCTGCGCCATCAGCTGAAGCAGCCGCTCCTCCGTCACATTCATCCGGCGAAGCACCTCGGCGGACATACACTCTGTCTGCAGGAGCCCCAGGAGAAGATGTTCGGTCCCCACATAGCCGTGTTCCAGCGTGAGCGCCATCTTCTCAGCCTGGCGGAGCGCCTGCTGCGCCTGCTTTGTCATGGGATATTTCCCTTTTGCCATAAACGTTTGCATCCTCCTTCGCAGCTCCGCCTCCGCATCCATTCCGTTGACGGAGCGCGGCCTTACTGCTGCTGATTTCTGCCCTGCAGATCCTCGGCGCTGAACACGTTGGACAGCTTGCCGTTCGGCTCCACCATGGGGAATACCTTGTCGTCGCAGTCGATGACACAGTCGATCACGGCCGCTTTCCGGCTGGCGATCACCTCCGCCAGCACCGCGTCAGCCTCCTTCCGGGTCGTGACCCGATAGCCCTTCACGCCCATGGCCTCAGCGACCGCGGCAAAATCCACGGCATCCTGCAGGATGGTCTGCGAGTAGCGCTCGCCGTAGAACAGCGTCTGCCACTGACGCACCATGCCCAGCACGTGATTGTTGATGATCACGGTAACAACCGGCAATTCATTGCGGCTCACCGTCGCCAGCTCGTTCAGGTTCATGCGGAAGCAGCCGTCGCCGGTGATGTTGACCACCAGCTTATCCGGGAAGGCCGTCTGCGCGCCGATGGCGGCACCCATGCCGTAGCCCATCGTCCCCAGACCGCCGGAGCTCAGGAAGCTCCTCGGACGCGTATAGGTATAATACTGGGAGGCCCACATCTGATGCTGCCCCACATCCGTGACAATCAGCGTATCATCATGAGAGGTCAGCTCGTCCAGCTTCTCGATGATATAGGGGCCGGTCAGCATGTCGCGGCGGTAGCGCAGCGGATACCGCTGCTTCAGATCCTGGATATATTTCATCCACGCCGGATGCTCCGTCGTATCCAGACGGCGGTTCAGTTCCGCCAGCACCAGCTTCACATCGCCGATCACGGAAGCGTCCGCCCGCACATTTTTATTGACCTCAGCAGGGTCTACATCGAGATGCAGGATCTTCGCCTGCTCGGCAAAAGCCTTCGTGTCGCCGGTGCAGCGGTCGCTGAAACGCACCCCGATGCCGATGAGCAGATCGCAGGCACAGACACCCAGATCCGACGCCTTGGTCCCGTGCATGCCCAGCATCCCCGTGTAAGCAGGGTCGGACTCGTCGAAAGCGCCCTGTCCCATGAGGGAGAGCGTCACCGGCGCGCCGATCTTTTTGGCAAATTCGGTCAGTTCCTCCGAAGCATTGGCAGAGATCACACCGCCGCCCGCGAAGATAAAGGGCTTCTTCGCGGCACGAATCATCTCCACAGCCCGGCAGAGGTCCTCCTCCGTCAGGTGCGCCCGGGACGGGGCGATGGGCTCCGGCTCCACCGGCGTGAACTCACAGAGAGCCGCCGTTACGTCCTTGGTGATATCCACCAGCACCGGCCCCGGACGACCGCTCTTCGCCAGACGGAAAGCCCGACGGATGGCCGGCGCCAGATCCTCCACCTTCTTCACCAGTGTGCTGTATTTCGTGATGGGCATCGCCACACCGGCAATATCGATCTCCTGAAAGGAATCCTTGCCCAGCATGGCGGTTCCCACATTGGCGGTAATGGCCACCAGCGGGATGGAATCCATGTAGGCCGTCGCGATCCCTGTCACCAGATTGGTCGCTCCGGGGCCGGAGGTGGCAAAGCAGACACCGCCCCGGCCCGTCGCGCGGGCATAGCCGTCGGCGGCGTGCGCCGCCCCCTGTTCATGGGAGGTCAGGACATGATGAATCCTGTCTGAGTATTTGTAAAGAGCGTCGTATACATTCAGGATACTCCCGCCCGGATAGCCGAAGATGGTGTCCACCTTCTGCTCCAGCAGGCACTCCATCAGGATCTCCGATCCGTTTAAAGTCATTTGGTTTTCTCCTTTGCTCTGTCTGTCGTCTGCCTACTGGATCTCCAGGACCGCGCCCCGGTTGCCGGAGGTGACCAGCTTCGCGTAGCGGGCCAGATACCCGGTCGTAACTTTGGGCTCTCTGGGCTGCCATTTCGCTTTCCGCGCTGCCATCTCCTCATCGGAGACCTTTACATCCAGACGACAGTTCTCGATGTCGATGGAAATGATATCGCCCTCTTCGACCAGCGCGATGGGGCCGCCCACAGCCGCTTCCGGGGAAACATGGCCGATAGAAGCGCCGCGGGAAGCGCCGCTGAAACGGCCGTCCGTGATCAGCGCCACGGAGGAGCCCAGGCCCATACCCGCGATCGCGGAGGTGGGATTGAGCATTTCCCGCATGCCGGGGCCGCCCTTCGGAC
>JAJQCL010000232.1:8318-16546 GCA_021202715.1 Lachnospiraceae bacterium | reverse complement strand
ACGACCACATCGCCGGGCACGATCTTACCGCCCTTAATGGCCGCGATCGCATCCTCCTCACAGTCAAAGACCCGTGCCGGTCCCTCGTGCTTCATCATCTCAGGCACCACGGCGGAACGCTTGACAACGCCGGAATCGGGCGCCAGATTGCCCTTGAGGATCGCCAGGCCGCCGGTCTCGCTGTAGGGATTCTCGACGGGGCGGATGACCTCCGGATTCCGGTTGACGGCATGCTCGATGTTCTCCCCCACCGTCTTGCCGGTGGCGGTGATCAGATCGGTATAAAGAAGGTTCTTCTTCGTCAGCTCCTTCATCACGGCATAGACGCCGCCGGCCTCATAGAGATCCTCCATATAAGTAGGACCCGCCGGCGCCAGATGACAGAGGTTCGGCGTCCGGCTGCTGATCTCATTGGCGATATCCACGTTGATCTCCACACCGGCCTCGTGGGCGATGGCCGGGATGTGCAGCATCGTGTTCGTGCTGCAGCCCAGCGCCATATCCACCACCAGCGCATTGGTAAAGGCCTTCTCCGTCATGATATCCCGGGGACGGATGTTCTTCTCCAAGAGCTCCATGACCTTCATCCCGGCGTGCTTCGCCAGCTTGATGCGCTCAGAGTAGACGGCGGGAATGGTGCCGTTGCCCTCCAGACCCATGCCGATGGCTTCGGTCAGGCAGTTCATACTGTTGGCCGTATACATCCCGGAGCAGGAACCGCAGGTCGGGCAGGCGCGCTGCTCGAATTCCTTCACATCCTCCTCGGTCATCGTCCCGGCGCTGTAGGAACCAACCGCCTCAAACATGCTGGAGAGACTGGTCTTGTGTCCCTTGACGTGACCGGCCAGCATCGGGCCGCCGCTGACGAACACCGTCGGGATGTTCAGGCGGGCCGCCGCCATCAGAAGGCCGGGAACATTCTTATCGCAGTTCGGCACCATGACCAGCGCGTCGAAAGCGTGAGCGATGGCCATACATTCGGTGGAATCACAGATCAGATCCCGGGTTACCAGAGAATATTTCATCCCCACATGCCCCATGGCGATGCCGTCACAGACCGCGATGGCGGGGAAAACGACCGGCGTACCACCGGCCATGGCGACGCCGGTCTTCACGGCGTTGACAATCTTATCGATATTCATATGTCCGGGAACGATCTCATTGTATGAGCTGACAATGCCCACCAGCGGGCGGTTCAGCTCTTCCTCGGTCATACCCAGCGCGTTAAACAGAGAACGGTGGGGCGCCTGCTGCATCCCTTTTGTCACGGAATCACTCTTCATTGTAATACTCCTTCTCTATGGTAGTTTCAGACCATTGTATCACTTATCGCAAACGACATTACGTCATCTTCTCCCACTCTTTGTACGTGAGATTTTTTACCCATTGTATCACTCATCGCAAACGACGATCCGTCTCCTACAGCCGCTCCCGGATGGCTTCACCCATCTGCGTGGTGCCGACCTTCTGACAGCCCTCAGACCAGATATCGCTGGTGCGGTATCCGTCCGCCAGCACCTGCTTCACGGCATTTTCAATGTCGTCGGCCTCCTCCATCAGATCAAAGGAATAGCGCAGCATCATGGCCGCTGACAGAATGGTGGCAATCGGATTCGCCAGGTTCTGTCCAGCGATATCCGGCGCGGAACCATGACTCGGCTCGTAGAGACCCAGCTTCGTCTTCCCCAGGCTGGCGGAGGAGAGCATGCCGATGGAGCCCGTCACCTCGCTGGCCTCGTCGGAGAGAATATCTCCGAACATATTTTCCGTCAGGATTACGTCAAACTGTCCCGGCGCGCGGACCAGCTGCATGGCGCAGTTGTCCACCAGCATATGGGAGAGCTTCACATCGGGATAATCCTTCGCCACATCCTCCACGACGGCGCGCCACAGGCGGGAAGAATCGAGGACGTTGGCCTTGTCCACGCTGATGACTTCCTTCCGTCTCTTCTGCGCCACCTCGAAGGCCTTGATGGCGATGCGGCGGATCTCATTTTCATTATACACCAGCGTATCCGTGGCCTGCTTCACACCGTCCACCTCCTCGGTGAACCGTTTGCCGAAATACAACCCGCCGGTCAGCTCCCGCATGATCACCATGTCGAAGCCGTCCCCGATGATGTCCGGACGCACCGGGCAGCGGTCCTTCAGCTCCGGGTACAGATAGGCCGGGCGCATATTGGCAAAGAGCTCCAGCCCCTTGCGCAGGGCCAGCAACCCTGCCTCCGGCCGCTCCTGCGGCGGACGATCATACCAGGCGGAATTCCCGACATTTCCGCCGACAGCACCCAAAAGCACCGCATCGGAGGCTTTCGCCGCCGCCAGCGCCTCGTCAGTCAGCGGCACACCATAGCGGTCGATCGAGCAGCCGCCCATCAGCAGCTCCGTATATTCAAACGTATGCCCGTACTTTTCGCCGACAGCGTCCAGTACCTTTCTCGCTTCTCCCACGATCTCGGGGCCAATCCCGTCCCCGGGGATCAATGCAACATGACAAATCATATGGATTCTCCTCTCCATGCGGCGCGCAGACAGCCTGCCGCCCGCACATTTCGTCTATCATAGCTCATTCCGCGCTGTTTTTCAACCGGCTGTATAGTATCATCGGTCAGGAGACGGCGTATCGTTTCCTGACCGCCTGTGCGAGCCGCGTGCGGCACCAGCCGCAGCACTCCTTACCCGGCTCTGCGCATCATAACAAACAGGACAAAGCCGCGAAATCCACAGCCTTGTCCTTCGATGCCTTCCTATACGGGTTGATCCGGTTCCCGGCGCCTGCGGCCGCGAACCCGCACTGTTACTCCTGGCCGGGTTTTTCTACCTGAATGATCGCTTCCTTCTGCATGGGGATCCGGCAGTTCTTATTGTTGCCGAACTCCACGATCACCACATCCTCCGTAACATCGATGATGGTTCCGTAAAAACCGCTGCTCGTCAGGACGCTGTCGCCGATCTCGATGCTGGCGATCAGAGCCGCTTTTTCTTTCTTCTGCTTGTTCTGCGGACGGATCATGACAAAATACATGAACGCCACGATGATCACAATGTAAATGATCCAGAAACCGGCTCCGTATCCGCTGCTTGCTGCTAACAATGACATAATAACTTGTTCCTCCTGTGCTTCCGGCTGCCCGCCGGCATTTCGAGTGCGTATCAGACGGTGGGTTCCACCGGCTCCACGCCCAGGCCCGCCAGCTTCCGTTTCTTGTACTGCGCATAGCAGCCGTCCTCGATCGCCTGGCGAATCTCCGTCATCATTGTATTATAAAAATATAGATTATGCAAGACACAAAAACGCATTCCCAGCATCTCACCGGCCTTCAGCAGGTGCCGGATGTACGCGCGGCTGTAACCGCCGCGGCACGCAGGACAGCCGCAGCCCTCCTCGATTGGCGCTCCGTCGGTCTCAAAGCGGGCGTTAAACAGGTTCAGCTTCCCGTGGTTGGTGTAGACGTGCCCGTGCCGTCCGTTGCGGCTGGGATAGACGCAGTCAAAGAAGTCTACGCCCCGGTCCACCGCCTCCAGGATGTTGGCCGGCGTGCCGACGCCCATCAGATAGATTGGTTTATCCTCCGGCAGGTGCGGCACCGTGACATCCAGAATCCGGTACATCTCCTCATGGCTCTCGCCCACGGCCAGGCCGCCCAGCGCATAGCCGTCCAGATCCATGGCCGCGATCTGCTCCGCCTGCGCGATGCGGATATCCTCGAAGGTTCCTCCCTGGTTGATGCCGAAGAGCATCTGCTGAGGATTCAGGGTATCCGGCAGAGCATTGAGCCGCTCCATCTCCGCCTTGCAGCGCGCCAGCCAGCGGGTCGTCCGTGCCACGCTGTCCTCCATATACTCCCGGGTCGCCGGGTGCGGAGCGCATTCATCGAAAGCCATGGCGATCGTCGATCCCAGATTGGACTGGATCTGCATGCTCTCCTCCGGCCCCATGAAGATCTTCCGCCCATCCACATGGGAGTGAAACCAGACGCCCTCCTCACGGATCTTCCGCAGTCCGGCCAGGGAGAAGACCTGAAAGCCGCCCGAATCCGTCAGGATCGGCCGGTCCCAGCGCATGAAAGCATGGAGTCCGCCCATCTGCCGCACGACCTGGTCGCCGGGGCGGACATGAAGATGGTAGGTATTGGAAAGCTCCACCTGCGTACCGATCTCGCGAAGATCATCCGCGGAAACGGCGCCCTTGATCGCTCCCACCGTTCCCACATTCATGAATACGGGAGTTTCAATGACGCCGTGGACCGTTTCGAGCCGCCCCCGTCGGGCCCGATGGTCCTTTTTGATCAGTGTATACATAATAAATCCTCATACAAGTGTCATGTGTGAAAGTCCAATGTCCAGACATCTGTGCAAGCATGCTTGCCCATCTGCCTGGCCGCTGTCCGGGACTTTCTTTATACGCTATCCTCTTTCTCGGCCTGCACCAGCACCTTTTCCACCCGGCGGCCCTCCATGGCCAGAACCGTGACGCGCAGGCCATGCCAGCGAAAGCTCTCTCCGCTCTTCGGATAGGCGCCGCCGAATGATTCCAGTGTCCATCCCCCCACGGTATCGCTTTCCGCTTCGAGTTCATCCTCCCGGATGTCAAAAAGTTCCAGAAAATCATCCATCATCATGGCGCCGTCCAGCTCGTAGATGCCCCCCGCATGCTCGGTGACTTCCGGCTCGACCGTATCCGTCTCATCCCAGATCTCCCCGACGATCTGCTCCAGCACATCCTCCATGGACAGCACCCCGACGATGCCTCCGTACTCGCCAGTGACGATCGCCAGATGCTGCTTGGCCCGGCGCAGCTGGTTCATCACTTCCGGCAGCTTCATCGTCTTATACACATAACAGGGCGGCATCAGCAGGGAGCGGATGTCCACCGTTTCGCCCTCGGTCAGGGCTTTGAGAAAATGATTCAGATATAAAACGCCGATCACGTTGTCAATATTGTCCTCATACACAGGCAGCCGCGAATAGGGAGAGTCCTCCACCACCGCCAGGATATCCTCCCAGTCGTCATCAATATCGATCGCCAGAACGTCCACCCGCGCCGTCATGACCTCCTGCGCGGAGATGTCGGCAAAGCCAATGGCCGCCTGCACCAGCTCCGTCTGATCCTCATCGAGGACCTCCTCGTCCTCCGCGGTCTCGATGATGGACTGGAGCTCCTCCACCGCCTCGTCGGCGTCGCTCTCCTCATCGCCCTTCATCCCGCGCGTGAGCCAGGCGATCAGATGGACAACCACCCAGATCAGCGGGCTCAGGACAATCATCAGGCCATGAAGCAGCGAGGCACTGCGGACCGCCATGCCGTTGGCATTCTTCTTCGCCGTGATTTTGGGGATGGTCTCCCCGAAAATGATCACCAGCACCGTCAGAATCACGGTGGCGACCCAGGCATAGGCATCGCTGCCGGAGACCAGAATCACAAACACCGATCCCAGAGACGAGGAGGCAATGTTCACCAGGTTATTTCCGATCAGAATCGCACTGAGTGCGTCGTCATACCGATCCAGAATACGCAGCGCCAGTCCCGCTTTCCGCGACCCGTCCTCCGCCTCGTTTTCCAGGCGAAGACGGTTGCAGGCGGAATAAGACATCTCCGAAGCCGAGAAAAACGCGGAACCACAGAGGCACAGCAGAATTCCGAGCGCGATCAGATACACCGTCATGCCTCCTCACCCCCTTTGGCGCCGGCCGGAAGCCGCCGCAGGGTGAGCTTGCGGATCCGGTTGTGGTCCATTTCTGAAACAGTAATTTCCAGTTCATGGTAGGTAAACCGGTCTCCCACCACCGGGATGGCCGGGAACTGCTCGTAGGCCCACTCCCCCATCAGCGTATTGATGAGGTCTTCATCCTCCTCCGGATCTTCATAGTCCACATGTTCAAAGGCATCGCTCACCGATTCGTCCGCATCCACCTGATAGGAACCATCTTCCAGCTGCACCACGGTCTCATCGACGACGTCGTCCTCATCCCAGATCTCGCCGACCAGCTCCTCGAGGATATCCTCCACCGTCACGATGCCGAGAGTCCCCCCGTAATTGTCGGTGACAACAGCCATATTCAGTTTTTCTTTGGACATGGCGGGGAGAAGATCGTCGATGTTTGCACTTTGATGGACGAAGAGTACGTCGTCCAGCAGGGAGCGCAGATCCAGTGCGTCTCCCTGGCGCAGAAAAGCCTTGATGAATTTACGGATCTGCAGGACACCGATGATGTGATCGATCGTGCCCTCATAGACAGGCAGCCGACTGTGGTTCTGTTCTTTGACAAAGGCCAGGATCTCCTCGTTTGACGTGTCGATATCGATGGCCGCCACGTCCACACGGGGCGTAAGCACACTCTCCACCGTCACATCGCCGAACTGCAGCGCCGACGAAATCAGGTCTCCCTGCGCGTCGTCCAGCGTCCCTTCCTCGGTCATGTCCTCGATGATGTCATACAGCTCATCCTCTGTCACGGAGATCTGCGGATCGCCCTTCGTCAGCTTCGCCGCCGCCTGGCCAATCCAGGTCAGCAGAGTGGAGAGCGGCGCCAGCACCTTCATCAGAAAGCAGAGCGGCCCCGCACAGGTCAGAAGCAGTCTTTCACTATACTTCTTGGCCACGCTCTTGGGAAGCATTTCCCCGGCGAAGAACACCACGATCGTGGTGAGAAGCGTACTGACCGACACGGCGCCAAGCCCCCAGATCCGCGTCACCTGCACGGTGACGATCGAAGCGGTCGCCAGATGTACGACATTTGTGCAGATCAGCAGCGTGCTGATCGCCCGGTCAAAATTCTCCAGCACATAAAGAGCGCTCTCCGCATGTTTCTCGCCGTGCTCGGCGGCCATACGGATCCTGACCCGGGAGGCCGCGGCAGCCGCGGTCTCCGCCACGGCGAAAAACGCCGCACAGAACAACAGAATAATCACGAGTAGCCATGATATTCGACTGCCATCATCCATTTTAGGACATCCATCTCCTTTATCTTCGGTTCCCATAGGGTCTTACGCACAGGCCGCCCGTAAACCAGGTTCACGTTTTCTAAAATTGTTTAGAATTAGGGTTCATGTTACCACGAATTTGCCCTCTCTGTCAATGCGCGGGAACCGACAATCAGGAGAAAATGTCAGGAATGCCACATTCTGTCACCGGTCCCGCATCATGAGAGCCCCCCGCCGATCCCGCCGCCGACCAGGCAGAGCAGCGGGCACCAGAACCAGGCGGAAGCATGCGCCGATCCCATGGAAAAAATCAGAGAAAGCAAGAGAAGAACAAGAAGACAGCCCAAGCCCGCCGCCAGTCCCCAGAGCAGACGGCGGCTCCCCGCGGCCCGGGCCGCCAGAAACCCGCCCGTCAACGAGGCGAGGAACCAGATGGCGCGGGCAACGACAGGGATCGCAGAGAACCCCGGCCCTGCCAGCGTGAAGACGGCCGACGCCGCAAGAAGGAGAAAAACGCTCACCAAAGCCTCAAAAAGAAGAGCCCTCCCCAGGATACGGGCTGGGGAGGGGAGAATTCGCTGTTCCACAGTAAGCCTCCGGGCCTGTGCTGTGGTAGTGTATGCAGTCGGAAAACTTTTCATGCTTATCCCAGCCATTTATCTTCCATGTTCCGACACATACTCCTCCGCCTCATTCAAGGCATTTAAGAGGAAATCTTCAGATATTTTTCTTTGCTCTTTCCAGATTTCATCGACCCTGTCAAAATCGATGTCTTGAGTCAGTTTTTCCGAAAGATTCTCTTCGTCCACATAAATCCGTCGATTCTCAAGTTCAAAGAGTTCCAGAACTGAATCGATTTTATCGCCGGATCGCGGACCGGCGTAAAACTTCTTATGCAGAATAATAGACAGAGCACAGGCATGAAAGGAATTTGTGAAGACACATTCCGCATCGGCCATGTATCCCAGCCATTCCTCGACACCTACATCATAGAGTACCGGATGCTCCGTGCCATTCGGAATGTGAGCATCTTCAAGTTCTTCTCCGAGCTCAATGACCTCAAGTCCTCGCTCCTGAGCATATTGAACCGCCATCTCTACAACGGAGCGGCATTTCCCCATAACAATATAAATCAGAACATATCCTTTTTTGGCCGGTCGAACAGCGATATTCATATAAAAATCCCTGTCATGCAAAAACACGGGATCGAGAACATGCGTCACTGGTTTATCGCAGATACTGTTTATATACGTTTTCAGGCTTTTCTCCCGAACAGATATCTGATGAATCGGTTCAATAAGAC
>JAJQCL010000232.1:4993-8308 GCA_021202715.1 Lachnospiraceae bacterium | reverse complement strand
TCCTGCTCTGGGGTATATCCCTTCACCCCCAGGCTTGCCGCGTAAGCAATCTTATATTTCCCTTCCAGCATTTTCGAAGCCAAAAAGAATCCTCTGTCAAATCCAAAGCGCGGATTATATTTCCATATCACATCCGTGGCACAGATATAGCAATCAAAGCCGGGATCCCTGATATCCAAGGTCTCCGGGCTATAGCAATAGTCTGTCCTGATATAATATTTATTGATAAATTCCTCAATCTTATCATATCTGGACTCTCTTTCATAAAAGAGATTACGCCACTTTACCAGCGCGACATCCTGCTTGGCGTTGTTTTTATAAGGATGTTCAATATAATGAAACAACGGATGGCGCGGATCAAACCCACAATAATAGATCGGTTTATAATCTATAATCACACTTTCATATCCATGCTTCGCAAGGTATTGCTGAAAGGCATACGAATGAAGCGGTGACGCCACATTCAGCACTTTTGTGTGCGCATTGATCGATATAATACCTATTTTCATAATACCGTCCTCTTACTTTAAACCCAGATTTTTTCTCAAACGCCAGTACCTTCGTTTTATCATCAGCAACACATGTGCCCCATGTGCTTTCCTGAGGCTGGAATCCAAGAAATTCCCGGCTTTCATCCTCGCCTCACGCAGTACCGCCTCTGCCGCCTCTCTGTCCGGATCAGAGCACAGATTAACCGTTTCTTTCAGATCCGAGAGGATTCTGTTGCTCAGACCGATCTCCGACATCATTCTTTCAACTTTGCCGGACGCGTCTTTCCAGGCGAAGAAACATTTGTCGAAAACGATGGAAAGCGCACACCCATCCGCGGAATTGGTAAAGATATACCCGGCGTTCAGCATATATCCCAGCCATTCTTCTATCCCAATATCATAAAGAACCGGGTGTTTCTGGTCATCGCGTCTGACCGTATCATATCTGTATTCACTCAGTTCAATGAGGTCCAGAGAATGTTCTCCGGCGAACTTCACCGCAGCTGCTGCCAGCTTTGCATCGTATTTGCCGGTCATATAGAGTAAGACGTAGCCTGTTTTTTCCGGTTTTACGGAAATACCAGAATAAAACCGACTGTCGAAAAGGAACAAAGGACTAAGTGCCGTATGCCTGTTCAGTCTCGCATTTGCGCCACCTGCATCGTATCCGATCAGAAACACCTCTTTCGGCAAACCGGTTATGATCTCATTTTCATCCGGATTTTCTCTTAAAACAATATAGCAGTCAGCATCCGGCTTTGCCTGCCTGATTGCTTTCGCCTCGTAACATATATCTGCCTTTTCACATTTTTGCGAAAGGAAGTCCTGAATTTTATCATATCTTCTTTCCCTGTCGTAAAATAATCGTTTCCATTTCTTTAATCTGGCGGATTGCTTCCTGCGGTCTTGAACCGGATGATCAACACAGGAAAACAAAGGATGCCGTACATCATAGTTTTTCGCGGACTCCGGCTTATATTCAATCATCAAATTGTCCAGCTTTTTTTTCTGCAGATACTGTTGTACCGCAAACGCCCGAAGAACCGGTTCAAAATCCATTCTCCGGGTATTTCTTCCTTCTGACAAAACCAGTATTTTCAACTTGATACTCTCCTTTTATTTTCTCACCCGTTTGCGTATACATCCCACACTCCAAATGATTCCCGCAACGATCGCGACCTTGACAAATGTCAGCGTAACCATGCAAACCGTCTCCACAGGACCGCTATAAGAAGGCAGATAGCTCTCGACAAAATCCAACGACAATATCTGATTCAGATAGATCGGCAGGCTTGCCTTTCCGAGTAAGTAACACAAACGATTGTTGAACATCTCATTTCCATATACCTGGCCGCTGAAAGTCAACGCCATTGCCATCATCATCGCAAATACGGCGTAGATCTCATATCTGGTATCCAATGTAGAAAGAATAAAGAGGACAACATACAGATATCCCGCGATTTCCAGAAGAGTAAGCAGCTTTCTCCTGCTGTCAGAAAACTGTTTCTCATGCAAAACCCGGGAAATTTCAAAGACCGTCGTTCCCAGGGCAATTTCAGCGACAGCTCGAATCATACAGGTAAATACAATTCCATTCCAGTTACTGGCTCCGCAAAAAGTTCCAAAATTCTCCGTCAGATAGCCCAGTAAAAACAGCCCACCCACAGGTGCAATCACATGCACAAACATTGAATAGTATTTTCTGCAAAGCGGATAGAGAATCATTCCCGCAAAGATCATACATGTGATATACCATTCCACACGATTCGGATTTGAAAAATTAAATCCTGTCTTGTTAAACAAAAAAAGATTCGGGACAGAAGCCAGAAAAGCCTTCAGTGTATCCTGCACAGAATATTTTTCCAGCACAGCCGTCGCGGCGAATACCATGGCAAAGGATGTAAGATGCCATGGGAGAATCGCCTTTATCTTTTACCAGGTAAACTGCACTGTCTCCAGTCCCAGATCCACCTCCGCGGCCCCCACAACTGCGGTGGAATTCAACTTATAGATTTTTTTTGCCATCAGGAAACCTGTCAGCAGGAAGAAGAACTCGACGCCAATATAACCTCTGGGGAAAAAGGCAAAATGTATATAGCTTTTATCAATGTTCAGGTAATGTCTCTGGCAATGATATAAGACAATAGCCATTGCAAAGAAAAAACGCAGCAACTCGATTTTCCCGTTTTTTTCTGTTCTTTTCATAGCTCTTTCCCTACGATTCCCCTCTCGAAATCCGTGTCCTTCTCCTCCATTCCTTCGTTTTTTCACAATATTCTGATACAGCATTTTAACATATACGTTATAAAACTGCAATAAGCTTCCCCGCTTAGATATGATCTCATCTCATCATTTATCGCAAACCAGCGTCCGGTTTATTCCACGCCAGTCATATGTAAAAAATCCTTCTCCCTATAAACCACTTCGACATGATATTCCTTACATATTTGTTATTTTTGCACAAAAAACGCAGGTAGTCTTTGCGCCACCCGTGTTTTTTGAAAAGTGCGTGTTACCATGCTGGCTGTCAGCCCCGGTATCCTACCGAATACCTATTCGCCATGGAAATTTTAAGTCCCCCATGTAGACTACACCTTTATCCCTGGTGCCGGGCCCGGTACCCTACCGAGTGCCTATATAGCCATAAGTTTTTATCCTGCCCCATATGCAGCCCAGCTTTAACGTGCCGCCGCACGAGAAATATTGCTATTTCCATCTGCAGTATATGATAAAAGAGCGTCGGTGTCAATTGTTACGAAAGAGATTTTCGAATAAGGGTTCCTCATACTCCCTTGCTCTTATTCCCCGAGAAGGTGTTCTTGCC
>JAJQCL010000232.1:0-4893 GCA_021202715.1 Lachnospiraceae bacterium | reverse complement strand
GTTCCTCATACTCCCTTGCTCTTATTCCCCGAGAAGGTGTTCTTGCCAATCGTGCTCTTTACCGAAGACCCCAGACTGATTGCGATTTTGCAGTTCTTGATTGTATTGCCCGAAATAGACACCTTAGCCGCCTTGGAGGAGACGATTCCGTTCACAGAAGATGTTCCCGTAAGAACATTATTCTTCACCGTGATGGTATAAGAAGCCGAAGCCGGATACAACACAATCAGAGAATCCTTACACTTTGTGATCGTATTCCCGGAAATCGTCATGTTGCACTTGATGCAGTTGATGGAGATTCCACGCTTCTTCCCGGATTTGATCGTATTATTCTTGATCGTTTTGATCTTACTGCTATTCTGAACAAAAATCCCGTGATTCTTCGGAGAAGTAATGGTATTGCTCTTAATGGTCGTAGCAGTCGATTTCTTATCCACGCTGATACCATACTTTCCCGGCGAGGAGAGCTTATTGCTACTGATGGTCGTTACTTTCCCGGAATTGTATACAAAGATCGCATTCACCGTCGCACTGCTGATCGTGTTCTTTGTGAGCGTTGTCACTGTCGCGTTCTCCACTACAATGCCATACTTTCCTGCCGTCTTGATCTTGTTGCTCTCAATGGTCTTTACCGTCGCCTTGGTATACACATAGATCCCGTTTACCTTGGGCGTCGTGATCGTATTGCTCTTGACGCTGCCAGTCACCTTCGTCGAAGAGGCCTCAATACGTATACCATCCCTCTTCGGGCTGGTCAGGGTATTACTGGTAATGTTCTTCACATTGGCGCCTGCATGCAGATAAATCGCATGAACCCCCGCCTTGGAGACCGTATTTCCCTTGATAACCGAAGTCACCTTTGCCTTGCCCACATTGATCCCATGGGAAGCAGATGACTTGATCGTATTGCTGCTGATCGTCGTTACCTTGGATCCCGTGTTGAGGAAGATTCCGTTGTTACCGGCCGAGGTGATGGTATTGCTGCTCATTGTCGTTACGACCGTGCCCGAATCTTCAATCCGTATCCCATCATCTCCGGCGGAAACCACCTTATTCTTCTTCATATTCTTTACGGTGGAAGCAGTATTCAGGTAAATTCCATGGCTCTCCGCATTCGTAATCGTATTACTGGAAACAGACGTACAGGCCGCACCCTCCCGCAGCTGAATACCATAATAATTATCATTCTTCAATGACGACCCCTGATAGGTCACCACATTGCTGTCTACCTGTGTCTGCCGGACATCAACCAGCCGAATCCCATGTCCCTTTGTATTGACCGTATTCCCGGTGATCGTCACGCCGCTGATGTAATAGTCTCCCTTGGGAAGGGAATCTCCCGCAGCCGCGCTGGACGGCGTAGATTTCTTGGTCAGGTTCAGACCGCTGACAAGGATGCCCACTCTCTCATAATCGCTCAGGCTATCTGTACCGCTCACAGTTATCGTATTATCAGAAATCACGATCTTCTGATCGTCAGCCGGGGTCTTATACGCCGTGGAGATGCTGGTGCTGGTTCCCCCCTCCGCGGCAAGGGTCGTCGACAGGTAGGTGCCATCCGTCCGCACAGAGTACAGAGCAATCCCGCGGGGGCATCCCGTAATCGTATTTCCGGTAATTGTACAGTCCTCCCAGTTCATCCCCTGAATAGCCACACTCTCGCAGCTGCTGAAGGTACAATTCTGAATCTGAATCCCCGTCATCGGATTATTAAGCACAGCCGTATGACTTCCCACACCCCGGGGTACATTTTTAAAGGTACAGCCACTGATGACGACATCCTGACAATTCAAAGGTTCCGACACATATCCCACCAGATGTTCCTCGATCAGAATATCCAACTGAATCGCTTCATAGCAAACTGTCGCCGAATCACCCTCTCCGGCGGAAGCCGACGCCGTTACTGGCTGATTCTTAAACGTACATCCTGTGATGGTCAGCCCCTTCACGCCGGCCACTTCCATCAGATGCGCATCCAACGTATTCTGCACCGTACAGTTCTTCAGCGTAAAGTTGGATGCATGCGCCACCTTGAGAAGCGTACTGCCGCTCTGATTGCCTTCCAGCGTTCCTCCCTCGATGGTAATGTTTTCGTACGCATATCCGGTTGTCCCATCGTCGGATTTCCCCACGCGGATCATATTCGTTTCCAGATTTGTCTGTTTCAGCGTCACGCCGGACAGGGACAGGTATGTGTTGCTGTATATGTACAGGCTCTTTGTCAACTGATAAGTCCCCGAAGGAACCACAACTTTATAAGGATTAGAGCTGGTTGCCTTTTCCTTCGCCTGATCCAGCGCATCCTGGATCGCTGTGCTCGGATCACTCGCCAGACTTGACGCTGTTACCTGAATCGTCGTATACGTAGCCGCCTGCGCCTGCAGATTGCTTCGCCCCAGAAGGCACATACAAAAACATGCCGCCACAAGCAATATCCTTAGACTTCTTTTTCCTCTTAGACTCATTGATTATCCTCCCGGTTCTCGCTTCTCCGCTCAAAAAGGCACACTGGCCCGAGCTTTTGCCACAAAACAAATTGTATCATACAATTTTTCGTCACGCAAGGCATTTTCAGAAATCGCACACTGTCCCCCGCTTCCCTTGACATCCAGAAAATATTTCGCTAATATCAAGCATCATAGGAGGACGCGTCCCTCCGCCTGATAGGTTTCACCATGAAATATTATATCAAATACATCCTGCAGAAGCTCATTGCTCTCTGCCTGCTTCCCTTTCATCTTCTCCCTATCCGGCCGAACCGGATTCTTTTTCTGAGCCTGGAGGGGGGCTCCACCTGGGAATACTCCTGCAATCCGCGGGCGTTCTGCGAATATCTTCTGACTGAAGCGCCGGGAGACTATGAGATCGTCTGGCTCTTCCGGGAACCGGAGAAATATCAGTTTCTGCGTGAGAAAGGCATCCGTATGGTCCGCCACTTCACTCCCCGGGGACTGGCCTACGCGCTGACCTCACACATCGTCATCACCAACGGCGGCTATCTGACCTGGTTTCCCTTCCGCCGCGGCCAGATCTGTATCAACACCTGGCATGGCAGCGGTGCCTACAAGCGCCTGGAGAACGACATGGCCGGAGCCAACCGCGCCTCCCGCAAACGCATGGAATATTCCGCCAGACACACAGCCGCTTTCATCTCCGGCTGCGAGGCCTTCAGCCGCCTGGTAATCCGGGGCGCCTTTCTCTACGACGGAGAGATCCTTCCCATCGGTATGCCCCGCAACGATGTCTTTTTTTCTCCTGCCTGTGACGAACGTTACAACCGTGTCCGCGAAGAGCTGGGGCTTCCGGCGAACTGCCGTCTGGCACTCTATACCCCCACCTTTCGCCCGTCCGGCACATTACAGGAAGCGCTCCCCTCACAGGCTCTTCTTGATCGCCTGAGAGAACGCACCGGCGAGAACTGGCGTCTCCTGTACCGGACCCACATCCAGGCCGCAGATACTACAAATACAGTCAGGGAAAACAACTGGATCCGGAACGTGACGTCTTATCCGGAGACGCAGGATCTGCTGTGCGCCGCCGATTTGCTGATCACAGACTACTCTTCCATTCTCTGGGACTATTCCCTCACCGGCCGGCCGATCCTTCTGTTCACGCCGGACCTGGAAGAATATACGGCAAAAAGAGGCTTCTATTATAAAATCCAGGACTGGGGATTTCCTCTTTGCCGGGACGCAAGGGAACTCCTGGAAGCCCTGGATGAAACTCTTTCCAAAACAACTTCTGACGCCTCAGCGCACCATCAGGCGCTGCTTGGATCCTATGAGACCGGACAGGCCTGTGAAAAGCTGCTGCATTTTGTGCGCCAGGCATAGATGTTCTATGTCAGCGCAGGATGTTCTTCATCGTTTTCCTGGTTTTTCGTTTCTGTTTCCTGATACAGGTCCGGTCGTACCCCTCCTCCATGGCCTTTTCTAACAGGTCGACCATTTTTTCTGCATCCATCAGGGTTTCCTCATCACCCACATAGCGCTCCGGGCAATCAATCAATTCGCAAAATCCCCGCATCTTCTCATTCCAGACCAGCGCCACTGAGGGGATCTCCAGCGAAGTGGCAATGATATTCGCGTGAAAGCGCCCCGCGATGATCCCCTGAAAGGAAGCAATCTGCCGGACCAGCTTCTTCGATTCCATAGGCCTTTTGAGGAAGAACTCATCCGCAGGGCGATCCATTTTCGCACACAGCTCCTTCCCAAAAATATAGTCTTTGTACGATCCATTGCAAAACAGCTTCCAGCGATATCCTCTTCGCTCCAGAGATTCCACCAATCCCACATAGAGTCTCTCTACATCCAGTTTCTTCTCATATGTCTCAAAAAGATCCGGCCGGATCAAACCGATCCCAATCACCTGAGACTCCGCGTCTCTGTGAATCCCATAGGTCTCTCCGGTCCAGATGGCCGGATCCAGCACCAGCCTGCAGGGGTATTCTTTTTCTTCTTCAATCAAATCCACGGCCGTCTCATAATCTCCCCGGGTTGTGATCTGTTTCACCCTGGGATCGCGAAAAATAATCCTCAGCCTCTTTCGTATTTTAGGGGACATATTTACCTCAGATTTCGCCACGCCGACCGCATTAAAATAGATCTCTGTCGAATCATCGCAGCATCTCAGGATCCTCTCGCAGGCATCGCAGAAATGCATGGAATTGATGCCTCCCCCCGCAAAAACAACCGTATCCTTTCCCTGCATACGAAGACGGATCTCTTCCTCCTCTGCCAGAAGATTCATCGTCTCGATCTCCGCTTTATGAAACCAGGACTGCGAAAGCCCCTCCAGAACATGTCGGCATGTGTCCCCGATGATGACATCGCCAAGGTTCTTTTCTTCTTCTCTGGCGAAAATCATTATATTATTCTTCCTGAACGGATTTTT
>JAJQCL010000045.1 GCA_021202715.1 Lachnospiraceae bacterium | reverse complement strand
ACCACGGGGGCTTCCAGCTTCTGGATTCTCTCGGTCAGTCGGTTTATCATGGTTACCTCCTTGTGCACTCATTCTATTCATGTCTTTCGACCCCTAGTGTATCATTTTAGCATATAGAAAAAGGGCTTGCAAGAGACTCTTCCTGCAAGCCCATGGCTTTCCTTATAGCAATGCCCGTTTTTCCGCCTATTTTTTCGCCAGCGGATATTCGACGTGCAGCAGCTCGTGCGTACGGTTCTTCAGCAGGTCGCCGTAGAGATCGGTGATCAGCGGGTTCTCATCGCTGCTCTTGATCTGTGCCTGCTTGTCCGTCTGGTACAGTCCATCGGCACGCAGACGCTTCTCACGCCGACGGCTGAAGGGCTGTCCCGCACCGGCGATACAGCCGCCGGGGCAGGCCATGACCTCTACGAAGTCAAAATGCTCCTCGCCGCTCTCGATCTTCTCAATAAGGGCGTCGGCATTGCCCAAGCCGCTCACCACGGCGATTCGCAGGGTACGGTCACCCAGAGGCACCTCGCTGACCTTCACCCCTTTCATGCCGCGAAGGCCCAGGAACTCGATCTCCTTCAGCTGGCGGGCACTCTTGTCCTCCACCACACGGCGGACCGCCGCCTCAGTGACACCGCCGGTCGCGCCGAAGATCACGCCGCCGCCGGAATGGAGCGCGAAGGGCATATCGGGCGCTTCGGCGTCGATCCGTTCAAAGAGGATACCGATCTCCTTGATCATGGAGGCCAGTTCTATGGTGGTCAGCACATAATCCACATCCGGCACGCCCTTCCGCTTGAACTCGTCGCGGGTCACCTCAGTCTTCTTGGCACTGCAGGGCATGATGGCTACGGAGACGACCTCCCTCTTATCCTTCAGATCTCTTTCCTTATAATAGGTCTTCAGCACAGCGCCGAACATCTCCATCGGAGATTTGCTGGTGGAGACGTAGGGCATCAGCTCCGGATGCTTGGTCTCCGCGAAACGCACCCAGGCCGGGCAGCAGGAGGTGAAGAGAGGGTATTTCCGGTCCGGCTCCTCGAGAGCTTCCAACAGCTCCTTCGATTCCTCCATGATGGTCAGGTCTGCGCCGACTGCCGTATCGAACACCTCATCGAAGCCCAGCTTGCGCATGGCGGCGATGGTCTTCCCCAGCACATTATCACCGGCTTTAAAGCCGAATTCCTCACCGATGGCCACCCGAACGGCCGGAGCGATCTGCGCGATGACCCGCTTATTGGGATCATAGATCGCCTTCCATACGCGGGAGATGTCACTCTTAATCGTGATCGCCGCCGTGGGGCAGACCGCCGCACACTGACCGCAGTTCACGCAGTCCGTCTCGGCCAGCTTCCGGCCGAAAGCCGGGGAAACGACCGAGGCAGAACCCCGGTTCACGATATCGATCGCGCCCACGTGCTGTACCTCGCTGCACATCCGCACACAGTCGCCGCAGAGGATACATTTGGACGGATCCCGCACGATCGACATGGACGAATTGTCAATGGGACGATTCGAATTATTATTCGGGAAACAGACATCGCGCAGGCCGAAGCGGTGCGCCAGCTCCTGCAGACGGCAGTTCCCGTTCTTCTCACAGACCGTACAATCACGGCAGTGGTTGGCCAGCAGCAGCTCCAGGATCATCTTCCGGTGCTTATGCAGCTTGGGCGTGTTGGTACGGATCACGGTCTTGTGCCTGGGCGGCGTCGAGCAGGAAGCGATGATGCCGCCCCACTCATCCTCCACCACGCACATCCGGCAGGCGCCGTACACGGACAGATCGGAATAGTAGCAGAAGGTGGGAAGAATGATCCCGGCCTTCAGGATCACAGCCAGCATGTTTTTCTCATCGGTAAATTCGACGCGGTTTCCGTCGATGATCATATATTTTTCCATACGATTCTCTCTCCTTTCCGCGTCACTTTCTCGAGATGGCGCCGAACCGGCAGCCCTCCATGCAGGCGCCGCACTTGATACATTTTGCGGGGTCGATGACGTACGGACTCTTTACCTTACCGGAAATGGCTCCCACAGGGCAGTTTTTGGCACATTTGCTGCAGCCCTTGCAGAGCTCCGGATCGATCTCATAGTTCAGCAGTGCCTTGCACTGGCCGGCCGGACATTTCTTATCCACCACATGGGCGATATACTCATCCCGGAAATATTTCAGCGTGCTGATAACGGGGAAGGCGGCGGATTTGCCGAGACCGCAGAGCGCGGTGGCCGTCACCGTGTCCGCCAGCTCCTCCAGCAGTTCCAGATCTTCCATGGTGCCCCGTCCCTCGACGATGTTGTTGAGGATCTCCAGCATCCGTCTCGTGCCCTCCCGGCAGGGGATGCACTTACCGCAGGACTCGTTCTGCGTGAAATTCATGAAGAAACGGGCGACCTCTACCATGCAGCTCTTGTCATTCATGACCACCAGGCCGCCGGAGCCGATCATCGCGCCCACTTTCTTCAGAGAATCAAAATCCAGCGGCAGATCCAGATGATCCTCCGTCGGCGTCGTACAGAGACAGCCGCCCGAGGGACCGCCGATCTGCACGGCCTTGAATTCGCCGTCCTTGATGCCGCCGCCGATGTCGAAGATGACCTCGCGCAGCGTCGTCCCCATGGGGACCTCGATCAGACCGGTATTCATGACATTTCCGGTCAGGGCGAAGGCCTTGGTGCCGTGGTTCTTGTCCGGGCCGATGGTACAGTACCAGTCCGCGCCGCGGTTGATGATCGCCGGAACATTGCAGTAGGTCTCGACATTGTTCAGCACCGTCGGCTTGCCGAACAGCCCCTGCTCCACGGTCCGCGGAGGCTTCACGCGGGGCATGCCGCGGTTGCCCTCGATGGACGCCGTCAGCGCGCTGCCCTCGCCGCAGACGAAGGCGCCGGCGCCCTGACTGATGCGCAGATCGAAATCAAAGCCGGACCCGAGAATATTTTTCCCAAGAAGCCCGTACTGATTCGCCAGATCGATGGCCCGCTGCAGACGCTGCACGGCCAGCGGGTACTCCGCCCGCACGTAAATGTATCCATGATGGGCCTTCGTGGCAACCGCCGCCACCATCATGCCCTCGATGACCCGGTGCGGATCGCCCTCCATCATGCTCCGGTCCATGAACGCGCCAGGGTCGCCCTCGTCGCCGTTACAGACCACGTATTTCTCCTCCGAATCCTGCGCCAGCACCTGGGCCCATTTCCGGCCGGTCGGGAAACCGCCGCCGCCCCGGCCGCGCAGGCAGGATTTCGTGATCTCATCGACAATCTCCTGCGACGTCATCTCAAAGAGCACCTTCTCCAGCGCGGAATAGCCGCCTACCGCGATGTATTCCTTGATGGATTCTGCGTTGATGTGTCCGCAATGCTCCAGCGCCACACGGGTCTGCTGACGATAGAACGGGATGTCGTCCTGTCTCTCATAGGCTTTCCCCTCCGCGTCGTGATATACCAGGCGGTCGATCACCTCGTCGCCCTGAATGCTCTTCTCCAGAATCTCCTCGCAGTCCGCCACCTGCACCTTGGTGTAAAGGATCCCGGAGGGCTCGATGCGCAGCAGCGGTCCCTTCTCACAGAAGCCGTGGCAGCCACTCTTCTTCAGTCCGACGGTCTCATGCGGTTCCTTCTCCAGCACCAGCGAACATTCAATGTTCCGCTCCGCCATCAGGTCGCGGAGCCGGTCATAGATCTTCAGGGAACCGCCAGCCACGCAGCCCGTCCCGCCGCAGATGAGAATCTGCTTTCTCTGACTCTGCAGGGAAGCCGCGTATGCCGCCCGCGCGCGGGCCAGATCCTCTCTCGAATTAATTCTCTCCTCCATCGGCCTCCTCCTTCAGACTCTTCAACAGTTCTCTCGCCTTCTCCGGCGTCATGGCGGGATGCACCTCATCGTTCACGGTGCAGACCGGCGCCAGTCCGCAGGCGCCGAGACAGGAAACCGTCTCCACCGTAAACATCATATCCTCCGTCGTGGGATTCTCCTCCGTCACCTTCAGCGCGCTGCGGAATTCCTCCAGGATCGGGATCGAATTCCGTACATGACAGGCCGTCCCGTTGCACACCTTAATGACATATTTCCCCTTGGGCTCCAGGGAGAAATTCTCGTAAAATGTGGCGACGCCGTAGATCTTGGCCTCGCTGACGCCCAGCTTCCGCGCGATATACGTCAGCATCTCCTCCGGGAGATACCGGTACTCCTGCTGGATCGCCTGCATGACAGCGATCACCGCGGCCGGATTGTAGTGGTACTGCTCCAGAATGTGGTCCAGCTTCTGTTGCTCTTCCAGCTGCATCTGTGGCCCTCCTTTCCTTTCTCGGGTCTGATCGGGTCTCTCGTGAGCCCGTGAATCGCGGCAAACGGCGCAATTCCAAGACTACTATATCAATAATTGACCGAAATTGCAATAAACGAGTCATTCCCCGTTTGTTTCCCCGGTGCCGCTCTCCTCCGGCTCCGTCTCTTCTGTGTCGGTCTCCCCGGCCTCCGTCTCTTCTGCATCGGTTTCCTCAGTACCGGTCTCCTCCGTCTCCTCTGTGGCGGTCGTCCCCCCTGTCTCCGGATCTTCCCCAAAGATCGTCGCATAGTAATCATACTCCATCACCTGCGAGGAGAACGAAATTTTATTGGACACGATCGTCTTGATGGATTCAACATACGAATCGTCGACCGTCACGCCCTCATTGGCCGTGAACTCCCCGGTCTCCGCGTCATAGACGCCCAGATCCGTGATGAAGCTGTGATTGTTCCAGAGCACCAGAGGGTCCGCATCGGAAAACACATCTCGTCCCACCAGCAGCCGCGAATCATACTCCACGCCGAACAGATTCAACAGTGTCGGCAGGATATCCAGCGACATGACCGGTGTGTCCACCGTGATCCCTTCATCCTCAATACACGCAGACCATATGATCAGCGTCGTGTTGTCACGGATAACCGCGTCATACGAATCGACCTGATAAAGATCCAGCAGATAATCCTCTGTATTTCCAAACGTCGTGCTCTTCGCCAGGCCATACGGATAATGATCGGTACAGAGCACGATCACCGTATCGTCCGCGATCCCTTTCTCCTCAAGCATACTGACCATCGACTCCAGCGCATATTCCAGCTCCATCTGATAGCAGAAATAGTCCAGCGTAGTGTCATTATAGGTATCCACGCCCAGAACCTCCTTGAAATATGCAAGATTCTTTTCTGTCCTGGAATCATCGGCGTCATACGTGCAGTGACCGCTGTATGACATGTAATACACGGAAAAAGGCTGGCTGTCAATGTATGTCTCCAGGGTCGCCTCAAAGGTCTCCTGATCGCCCGACCAGGCCGGGAGCAGTTCCTCCAGCCCGTTTCCCCACGCCAGAAACTGGTCATAGCCAAAATTCGTATGCGTCTTATCGCGGTCGTAGAAGGTATACGTCCCGTTGTGGAAAGCCAGAGACGTATAATTCTGCCGCTGCAGCTGATTCCCCATGGTAAAATAGAGGTTGCAGCCGATCGTTTCCAGAATGGAATTCACCCCGTTCGTGGGAACAAGCCCCAGACGAATCGAATATTCGCCGGTGGACGTGCTGCCGCCCCAGGCCGGCTGATAGAAATCCGTAAACTGAATTCCTTTGTTCGCCAGCCGATAGAGGGTCGGCGTGAGTTCCTCGCTGATCACCTGTTTGGAAAACGCCTCTGCCGTGATGATGATCAGATTCTTGCCCTCAAAAAGTCCGGTATATTCGTTTTTACTGGTCGGTTCCAGGCTGGAAACATACTCATGCATGCTTGCAATCGCATCGTTCTCCGCGGACTCGATCAGGGCATCAAAATCGATCTCCATCACATTGTCTCCCAGATCTTCCGGTTCCTCTTCCTCGGCCTGTGTCTCCTCCGGCACCTCCTCCGTATCCTGGCTTACGATCGTAAACGCCGTCGCATATTTATTTCCGAACAAACTGTATGTAATATCAAGTCTGGTGCTGGTGATCAGTCCAAACGTGGAAGTCGCGGTGTCGTACTCGAACTGCCCCTTATATTTCGCGCTGAGAGAGGAAAGATTGGAGGCCAGCAGGATCGCCGCGCCGCCGCTGAGCAGAGAAAACGCCAGAACGACCACCGCAAAAAAGGGATGATAACGCCTGGCCGGGATCCGCCGGGAACCAAGAATCAGATACAGGATCAGAGGGAGGAAAAACAGAAAAATAATGCCCAGGCCGCTGATAATCGCCGCCAGGAGATCAGAACCAAACTGGTGAACAACGCCTCCCGTTCCTGCAATGATGGAGGCCAGGTCCATATAATTCTGGTAGGTATGCTTTATAATACATTCAACGGTAAAGAGCAGCGCTGTCGCAGCCAGAATCACGAT
>JAJQCL010000088.1:6000-6370 GCA_021202715.1 Lachnospiraceae bacterium | reverse complement strand
GCTAACAGGAGACGATCCGAAAGGGTCGTCTTTTTTCAGTGAGAAAATTTTAGACAGTGATGAAAAATGTGACGGCTCGGCGCGTAAATTCAGACAAATATGGAGATAATTTAAGATATATACTGACAATATTTGTAAAACAGAATAAAAAGGCAGAAAATATATTGACCGGATCAAAATATTTTGTTATACTCGCCAAATCGGGCGACCCTCTTCAGCGGTACGGGGTGAAGCCGGTCGGGAGGTGGGAAATGCTGGAAATCGGTTCTGTCGTGGACAGAAAATACAAGATACTGAATCAGATCGGTCAGGGCGGCATGAGCATCGTCTATCTGGCCATCAATGAAAAAGCTAATAAACTCTGGGCAAT
>JAJQCL010000088.1:0-5990 GCA_021202715.1 Lachnospiraceae bacterium | reverse complement strand
GGATTTTGAGGCAATGAAACGGGGACTCATTGCAGAGACGGATCTGTTGAAGCAGCTCCGCCATGAGAGCCTGCCCAGCATCGTGGATGTCATCGAGGAGGAAGATACGTTTCTGGTTGTTATGGACTACATCGAGGGGAAGCCTCTGAGTACGATTCTGGCGGAGTCCGGGGCGCAGCCTCAGGAGGAGATCGTCGAATGGGCGAAGCAGTTATGCGACGTGCTGGGGTATCTGCACGCCCGGAGACCTCCGCTGATCTACCGGGATATGAAGCCTTCGAACGTGATGCTGCGCCCTGACGGACGGGTGATCCTGATCGATTTCGGCGCAGTGCGGGAGTTCAGCGGCGATCGGACGGAGGACACGCAGTGTCTGGGAACCCGCGGCTATGCTGCGCCGGAGCAGTACGGCGGCCAGGGAGAGACGACGGTTCGCACGGACATTTACGGTCTGGGGGCGACGCTGTACCATCTGGTAACAGGGCAGAACCCCGGCGCGCCGCCCTATGAGATGGTTCCGATCCGTTCCGTCAATCCCGCGCTCTCCTCCGGTCTGGAAGAGATTCTCCGGAAATGCACTCGCCCTGATCCTGATGAGCGCTATCAATCCTGCGCGGAACTGCGGTTCGCACTCGATCATTTTCGGGAACTGGATGTCGAGTACAGAAAGGCGCAGAAACGCAAATGGCTTGCCTTTCTGGCCTGTGCGATTCTGACAGTGGTCTGCTTCTTGGGTGCGGCGGGCTTTCGTTTCGCGGAGATTCATACCAGCCGCAACAGCTACGAGGAGTATGTCGCGGCGGCGGAATCTGCGGATGATCGGATGGAACAGGTGACCGGTTATGAAAAAGCAATCCGTCTGGTCCCTTCCCGACCGGAGGCCTATGCAGGTCTTCTGGCGGTTTATCTGGAGGATGGCAGTTTTTCCCGGGAAGAAGAAGCAGAATTCCGGGAAGTGCTGGGAATGTCTGAGGGGGAGAAAAAAAGCAACGAGGCTTGTCTGAAGCAGAATCAGGCGGGCTACGCGGAGGTGGCCTGGGAGGCTGCTCTGGCTTATTATTTTTATTACGAGAACCGGGAAAGCAAGAACACGGCACGGAAATGGTGCGGGGTGGTGGCGGCTGTTACGAATCCGTCTGTCTTTGAAGAAAACGGAGAGGCCAGGATACGGCGCTGTCAGTGCCTGTATGAGATCTGTGACTACTATTCTCAGATCGGTGTGCGGAGCGCTTCCGGCGACACCTCCGTCAGCTACGCGGACTATTGGGCGGATCTGGTGCGTTTGACGGAAGGCAACCTGGCGGCCATGGACGTGGAGAAGACAGCCTGTATCATGTATAACGAGGTTGCTGTTCAACTGATCGGTCACAGCCGGGAATTCCTTAGCGCCGGTGTCTCCCGGGAGGAGATCGTGGCGAAGCTGGATGACATGGAAGCGCGGCTGGACACGGACTTCACTTCGACCGATGCAGCAGATCAGGCGGATGTGGCGGCCGTACGAAGCAGTCTGAAACAGGCCCGGGCCGTGCTGGCGACGATGCCGGATGCGTCAGGGGAAGCATGAGGATGCCGGACGCGAAGAAGCGGATGAGGCAGACGGTGCAGCGGATACGGAGCGCGCAGGGGGATGCAAAGATGAACAGTGCGGAAAAGCTGATTTCTCAATACCACACGGGATGCCTTGTGTGTCTGGGGCTGGCAATGATCTTCCTGGCGGTCACAGTGTTCCTGTTCGTTCACTTCCATATACCGGCTCTTTTTGCCGCCCGCAGCGGGCGAATCAGGAAGCGGAGTATCCGGGAGATCGAAGCGAGGAATGCGCGGAGTGATCGGCTGCCGGAGCTTTCCGGCAAAAGAGCGGGAGAACACACGGAATGGCTCCAATGGGATGCGGCGGGAGTCGGTTCGGAACAGACGAAAAACAAGGGGGAAGACGAACCATGCGTAAAGAACGAGACAGAATTGTGGCCTGGCTGCTGACCTTTGTCATGGTATTTCTCATGGCAGTCGGCGATGAGCAGATTGTCTGGGCAGGAGATGAGTATGTCAACGTTACGGTGACGGTAACGGACAGTAATGAAAATCCGATTACCGGAGCCACCGTCAAGCCTTATCTGAACGGGGCCGAATATACAAGAAAAGATGCTGTTGATAATGAGGATGGCACCTATACACTGGAACTTCTTTCGGGGACAGCGTTTCGTATTAAGGTGTCAGCGGACGGATATGTATCTGGAGAGATCACAGCAGCCACGTATTCATCTGAAAGCAATACAGCGTCGATTACACTGGAAACGTGCTCCATTTCCGGCAAAGTGCTGGATGGCAGCAGCAATGGAATTTCAGGGGCTACGGTGACGGCGACGCCGGGAAGTGATGGGAGTACTCTCACAACCACTACGGGGTCAGATGGTTCTTATACCATAAACAGTGGCGTCATCTATAATGAGACGTATACGATTACCGTGTCCTCGACCGGGTATGATACGAGCAGTATATCGGAATCAGTGACAATAGGACAGGCGAGTAATACGGTTAGCAATATCACATTAAGTGATACGGTAGAACTCGTCATTACTCTGACATCATCAACAGTCACCAGCGGCGAGACAATGACTCCGACCGTAAAGGCTGGCACGGAAGATGTCTCAAGGGATGTGACGTGGTCTGTTGACTCGACCAGTACGGGAAGTGTAATCATCAATGGAACCACCTTTACCGCGGGCGATGCGGGAACTGTTATCCTGACAGCGACCTACGGAGCAGCGACGGCCACCGTGACGGTTACGATCAATGCAAAATCGCAGACCATAACTGTTCAGGATGGAACAGAGACTGTGAGTACAATCACAAAAACCTATGGGGATACCGCCACATATACGGTAGACGGCGTAGGAACACTTACAGCGGAATCCAGCGATAAAGATGTAGTTGAGGTGTCTTCAACAGCTACGGATGGGTTTACTGTCAAATTTACCGGCGTGGGTACTGCGACACTGACTGTGACGCGGGCAGGGGACAGTCAGAATGCTTCGGCTTCGAAAGAGATATCTGTGACAGTGAATCGGAGGACCGTGACAGTAACCGTCACCGCTGCTACGGGAGATGACGGAACTCTTGAGACGGAGGTGCAGTCTGTCTCAAATGCGGCGGACAGTGATACCGACCTTGCAAATTATATTGAGATAATGACCAGTCAGTACACAGATGAGGATAAATCCATAGTCGGCTATACGCTGGGCTGGAGCAACAGTGCGTCGAGCGCATATAAAACCAATTATACCTTTACAGACAGCGGAACGATCTCAACAGCCAGCGCGTCCTACACGAAGTCGGAGGTGGAAGCAGGGGTTACGATTTCCAAGGTCTATGACGGAACAAAAACCATTACTTCCAATATGGTAACAATTACCGCCGAGGATAATGGCGGGACGGATATCAGTTCTTATATTACTCTGGACTTTGACAGCAGCACCTTTGGGAATGTGAATGTCGGAGAATCTAAGACGGTAAATTATATACTGACATGGACAGATAATGCTCCGGCCTCTGTGACAAATCTCTATTCGCTCCCCTCTGGAACGCAGAGTGGGTCGGTCGGAACGGTTACAGCCCGTGAGGTAAAAATTCAGAGTATTACCCTGATGAACCGCAAATACGACGGGACGGATGTTGTAGAGATCACGACCGGTACAGCGTGTGTTAAATTGAAAGAAGAACAGACCAGCCTGGATGCGGATGACCTGAATGATCAGGTGGCTGCTCTGTACCTGACGGGTACGGTGAACGTGGACTCTGCGGATGCGGGAACCCGCACGGCAACGGGCTTTGATGAGGTTGAACTGGCGACCGATGAGGAGGATGTGGAGGCATCAAACTTTACACTCATTTCCTCAGATACGGCGTCCTATTTCACTTCAAACACGGTAACTGTGACGATTTCCCGCGCAATCATCTATCTGCAGTTCAGCGATCTGATTTATACATACGATGATGTTCCGAATGGGATCAATCAGGTAAATTGCTCATGCCTTAGTGAGACGGCAGATAATACAACGGTAAATGTTACCATCTATGAGTATGTGTTCGGATGCACCGAGACAGATGATCTGATGACGGGAGCCCAGGAGGCACTGAAGGAGTACAGCAAGACGTGGAGTCTGGCTCTGACAGCGTCTGAGCTGGATACAGATGAAGAGTCTCTGGAGCCCGGTCTGGATGTCGGCTCTTACGAGAACAAAATCGGCCTGACCGGTTTGGTCTCGACGGATGATACGGTGGATGTGGGAACAAATTATCAGCTCCAGGTGAAGGAAGCGGCGCAGTTTGGTGATATTACCGTCACACAGGACGACACCACATATGACATCGATGATGTCACAGCGGCGGGCAGCTTTTACATAAAGGATAATACGCTGTATGTGAAATCGGGGGCAACATTTACCGTCTCCCAGAATGTAGATGATACACTTTATGACCAGGTCTGGATCGGCACTGAGTCGGATGATTCGGTAACTTTTACAACGAACCTGACAGCGGGCGTTACGATTGATGACCTTGTTGCGGCCGGATCGGGCAAGGATGTTACGCTGTATCTGGCGAAGTACGGGAAGAATGTTTCACAGGGCTTTACCATCACCCTGCATAACGACGGCACAGCGCCCTCAGCAGCCTTCGCGGTGGGCGAGGAGACGCTGGACAGTCAGGATTTCGCCAGCAGTGTTACCTTCGGCGTGATTGACAACAAGACCGTGACGGTCGACCTGACGGTGGAGGATGCGGAGAGCGGTATCGCTTCCATCGAGACGTATCTGTATACGGGATCAAAGGCTGAGATTGATGCGCTGGACGGGCAGAAGGATACGCTGGATGACCTGAGCGGAATCTGGGAATGGGCGGAGGCAACCATAGAGGAGGACTATGGCTCGTCGGAGGCGTATACCGTCTCTGCCGCCTACACTGTAGAGTCAAATACCTACGCGGTGGCCTTTGCGAGGGTCACTGATACCGTCGGTAATATCTGCATTTACGGCAGCAATGGTCTGGTCGTGGAGGTGAATACACCCAATGTACCCACGATTACCTATAGTACCGCGAAGAATTACGGAGACGGGGTATACAACGGGGATGTCAGCGTCACCATTCAGGTCTCGGAAAAGCTGGCAAGTGAAGAAGACATCGCGTCCGGCCTGCAGTCTGTGACCTATACGATTTACAAGGACGGCAAGGCGGTCAGCGGTTATACGGATGTGGAGCTGTTTGAGGATACGCTGGAAGAGGCGATTGCAGGGGGAACTGTGACGCTGGAGCAGCTGCAGAGTGCGGTCAGCATGAAACTGGAGAAGACCGTCACGATCCCGGCGAGTGTTTTCAACAGCAACAATGTTTACGTGGCGGTGCGGGTCACAGATCAGGCGAGGAATACCAGCGAAGCCACGGGAGTGGTGATTCAGATTGATGTGACAGAGCCGACGATAGAGGTGAGCTATGACAATAACAGCGCCGCCAATACCCACTATTTTAAGAAGGCCCGGACGGCGACGATCGTCTATACGGAGCGGAATTTTGACATTGATAAGGTGACTTTCGACCTGACGCTTGCGGATGGGGCAAAACGGACGTTATCCTTCCGTGAGCTGGGAGCCATTGCGGGAATCCGTATCTCCTACGCCGCGTCGGAGGATGATTCTCAGTATGGCCGCAGTACATCGAACTATACGGATGTGCGGACCAACACGCTGACCATCACTTTCTCTGGCGATAACGATTACACGGTGGTTCCTTATTTCGAGGATCTGGCGGGGAATGAGCCGGAGGAAATCGCCTATGCTTCCTCCACAGCGGAAGAGACGAAGACGCACTTCATCATCGACACTACGGCGCCGACGATTTCCATCACCTATTATGACGCGGATGGAAATGTGGTTACGCCCGGGAAATCGGAGAAGACACGTCTGTATGAGGACGGCACAGTTCGTGCGGTGGTGACC
>JAJQCL010000142.1:1886-23296 GCA_021202715.1 Lachnospiraceae bacterium | reverse complement strand
GCAGAACAGCGTCTTGAAGTCTTCGATGGTGATTAAAATGAAAGGGTTCATACCTTAAAGTGTGACCGAAATCATTGCCTGTCAGGTTATTTCTCGTACAGGAACTTCTCGGGCAGCGTCACGCCGAAGTCTACTGCCAGATGACGGAATTCGTCCGGCTGGATGGTCTGCCGCTTGGAGCCGCCGGTCATGGAAATGACCTTCACCAGAATCTCGGCGGACTTCTCGACCGTGTGCATCAGGCCGAAAGTCAGGTCGAAGTCCTCGCCGGAGCAGAACATCCCGTGATGCGCCCAGATGGCCACGTCATACTGCTTCATCAGCTCGGAGGTGGCGACAGCGATGTCACGCCCGCCGGGCACCATCCACGGCACCACGCCGATGCCAGAGGGAAACACCACCGGGCATTCGGTGGCCATTTCCCACAGCTCGCGGGTGAATGCCTCGTCACTCAGGGGCAGCACGAAGGTCAGGGCGATGGTGTTGGCAGGATGAGCGTGATAAATAACACGGTGCTTGCCGCCGGAGGCCGCTTTCTTGACCTCGTGGTTCATCAGGTGAGAGGGAAACTCGCTGGTGGGCCGTCCGCCGTTTACCAGACCCCAGCAGACCCATGGAGATGCCGAGAACCCGCTCCTCGTTGTGCTGTTTGCATAATATGGCATAGACGATGTTTTCTGCGAGGTTTTGAATACAAAAGTCATTTGCCACGGGAAAATACAGGTACTGCGCGGCGCTGCCCTTCTGCTGAAGGATATTGACCATAAATTCTGCGAGGATGTTTTCCTGTCCGACCATCTCCCTGACCTGTTCAAAGAAAGCGGGCATGATAATCAGATTCATTGCAATATCGTTCTCTCCGCAGGGGAGAATCTCATGCTCGGTGTACTGGTTCATAAACAGCAGTTCGCCGCTCCCCACGACCAGTTCCGTTCCTTCCACCCTGTGGGTCACGGATCCTGACAGGACGTAAAAGAATTCCACATAGTTGTGCTTATGAGGCGGAAAATAGACGAAACGCGTGTGTTTTCGTGCGGTGATTAATCCGTTGCTCTCCAGCAGCTTTTCGTGTTCGACAACATTTTGCTGCGGCTGATCGGTATAAATGGACCATTGGACGTTTTCCTGACCGCTTAAAGCCGCCTTCTCTTCGGGAGTGATTCGTTTCAGCATGCGGGAGAGTTCTGCGTTCATTGACTTCCTCCTAAATCCCTGTCGTGAGTTCCTTGCGTGATTATTATACAAAATTCAAACAAATGGTACAATCATCTTTTTTCAGAACAGTGAGAGACAGCTTTCGCCGCTGCTGTATCTTAAAACAATCTTTCGACTTTTCTTGAAAAATCTTCCGAACTTTCACGTCATGTTCTTTCAGCTTTTCCGTTATGATTCAGTACGGGACGATAAAAATCTTGTATATGGGGAGGTATAGGAATGAATCAAAGATCAAAAGGCAAAGGAAAGGGTAAAATCACATTTTTTCTCGCAGTCCTTTTATCGCTTTCGCTGTCCCTGACCGGCTGTCTGGCCGGTTCAGGCGGTAAGGCAGAGACAGAAGCTGTCGCGGCTGTGACCGGGACGAGCGAAGGGGACAGCACAGAAAACAGTGCCGAAAACAGCACCGAGGAAGGGACAGGAGAAAGCGCCGGGAAAAATACAGGAGACAGTACAGAAGGAAATACAGGTGATGATACAGAGGAAAATACGGAAAATATTTCACAGGATGCGGCCTATGAATGGTCCACGGAAAATCCATTTACGACGAACAGTAACTGTTCGTTTAGAAAGGCACAGACTTCGGCGGACGGAGAGGGAATCTACTATTTTAATACCACCCTTCGCTATTATGACTGTGAATCCGGGAAATCCTCGGTCCTGTGCTCGCAGCAGGGATGCTCGCATACGGATGCGACCTGCGTGGCCTGGCAGGGCGATGCGGAGTCTGTCGGCGTATGGAACGGACTGTGGTATGCGGTGGTGGCAGACGAAGAGTCCGTTTCCCTGCGCAGCACAGATCCGGCAGACAACAGTCGTGAGATTATTGTAAAAACAACTCTTCCGGATGATACCAGCTACTGTACCGTGAGTCAGCTGTATTTCTCTCACTCGTATATCTACTACACGATCTCTGTTTTCACAGAGACGGAAGTGGATTACGGGGACGTATCCGGCATGCGGGAAGACGTGGAAGGAGTCATCCTCGTGCAGGTCAATCTGGAGGAGGGGACGAGCAGGGAGCTGACCTTTGAAGACTGCCGGGAGATCACGTTCCTGGGCGGATGCGACAGCTCCTTTGCCATGATCTATACGGGTGTGAATACCGAGGAGGAACCTTTTCTCAGTGTTGAGGAGTATTATGCGGAGCAGGGAGCTGTGGAGGAAGACTACGCGGGAGAGAGCTATTTTAATTATGAAAGCGAGTACGAATATACGCACCGCGAACAGGAGCTGCGTCTGTATGAGATCGATACGGACAGCTATGAGCTGCTAACCACGGACTATGTGATCGCCTCAGACCTGGGGCGGACCTGCTACGGGGATGTGATCGCCTATGTGACCCGGGATAAGGAGACCGGCGCTTCGGATATCTGGCTCTACGACCTGCTTACGGGACAGCATGTGTGTCTGCTGCAGACAGATAACATTATGGAATACCGCCTTGAAGACGGGAAGGTAATCTGCAATCAGAAGCTAGAGAGCAGAGAATACAGCTTCTGGTACATCGACATCTATACGGGAGCCGTCAGACAGATCGCCAACCAGGGAGCGAGCGATTATGAACGGTTCAGCCCGGATCTGGAGACAAAGGATTATTTCGTGACGGCCTCGGACGCCGTGCCGCTGATTCTTCGCAAGAGTGACTATTACGCGGATGATTATGAAAATATTTCGGGCATCAGCTAAGCGGGAAAGGGGGGAAAATATATGGAACTGACATTTGAACGGCTGACGAAACGATATGGGACGAAGCAGGCGCTGGATGGGGTGAGCCTGACGCTGACTGAAGGAATCTATGGCCTGCTCGGTCCCAATGGAGCCGGAAAAAGCACGCTGATGAACATACTGACGGGGAACCTGCCGCAGACCTCGGGTGAGATTCGTTTCAACGGACAGGAGATCCGGGCCATGGGAAGCGCTTTCCGCGCCAAAGTCGGATACATGCCGCAGCAGCAGGCGTTTTATCCCGGGTTTACGGCGGAGGAATTCCTGTATTACATTGCCTCCTTGCGGGATTTGAATCGGGCGTGTGCGGCCCAGCGCATCGACTGGGCGCTGGGGCTGGTCTCACTCCGGGAAGAGCGGAAGAAGACGATCCGCAGCTTTTCCGGCGGGATGAAACAGAGGCTGCTGCTGGCGCAGGCGCTGCTCGGAGATCCGGAGATCCTGATCCTGGATGAGCCCACCGCGGGGCTTGATCCCCGGCAGCGGATCGCCGTGCGCAACCTGGTTTCGGAGATTGCGGAGAAGAAGATCGTACTGATCTCGACACATGTGGTCCCGGATGTGGAATTTGTTTCCAAAGAAATTCTTCTCCTCTCTGACGGTCGGCTTCTGCGGCAGGCCTCCGCCTGGGATCTGATGCAGGAGATCCAGGGGCAGGTGTGGGAGATGAGCCTCCCGGAATCCGCCTGGAAGCAGGCGGAGAGGCGGAAGAGGGTCAGCAGCGTGACCCGGACGCAGCACCGAATCTGCGTCCGATTCCTCTCTGCGGAGAAGCCGGAGTCGCCCTACGAGATCCGGGAGGTAACGCCGACTCTGGAGGACGTCTATCTCTATCATTTTGGGGAGGAGGGAATGAGATGATCTGGGAATGGAAGAAAATCCTCTCAAATCGCTATATTGTCCTTCTTCTGCTGGCGCTGATCGTCCTGAATGCCTGCCTGTATTATGGATACTGCACCGGAGAGGTGGAGGAGGGCTGCGGATATACCATGTCTGACATCCGGGAAACCTATGAGGCATATCTGGATGGGGACGCATTGGACGGGGACACCGAGCTGGAGCAGGCGGCCCTTGCTCGCATCGTAGAGGCGGAAGGGTATGCGGAGACGCTGCAGGAGATGGCGGATCGCTATCAGGTGATGCTAAAGGCCGGGAGCTTCTCAGAGGAAGACAGCTTCTCCTTCCGTACGCTGCAGCGTTCGACAGAGGTGTATCAGGCGCTGGCGGATATTTCTCCGGAGGTATCCTTCTCCGGCGGCATCGAGTGCCTGACCGGATGGCGTCTGACCGACTTGCTGCTCTGCCTGTTCGCGGTCTGTGCGGGTATGATCCTGGTCGTCCAGGAGCGGGCCGACGGCTGCCTGTCGCTGCTTCGCCCTCTGAAAAAGGGACATGCAGCCCTGTATCTGCACAAATTTTCTGCGATGCTCACCTTCATGCTGGCGGGTGTCCTGTTGCTGTACGGGACCAATTTTCTTCTGACCGGGCTGACGCTGGGGTATGGCGACCTGAGTCGCCCGGTGCAGTCGGTGTATGGCTTCACCCTGTGCCCGATGGCTGTGTCTGTGGGGACCTTTCTGGTTATATTTGCGGCGCACAAATGCCTCTGGGGTCTGGCGGTCGGAGCGCTTTTCTTTCTCCTGTGCGAGTGCCTGTCTCAGATCGTGCTTCTGTTCGCAGTGATCTTTCTGTTCTCCGCCGCAGCTGTTTTCCTAGGGCAGACGGCGAATCTGTGGCTGCGCACCCTCAGTCCGTTTTTCTGGGAGGATACCGCCGGACTCTATCAGAACTGCCTCTTTATGAATTGCCTGTCCTATCCGGTCTGGCAGGTTCCGGTTATCCTTTTGCTACAGGTCTTGAGTATCGGTCTTTCGCTGGGGTTTGGAGCTTTGGCAGATAGCCGCACCTCGCCGATCGCCGTGGACCGGTCCGGAATCCTGGCCGGGATGCGTCTTACGGGGAGAAGACCATCTGTAAGTCTGCCATTTCAGGAAGCAAAAAAACTCCTCCGGATGCACGGAGGAGCCGTCTTGTTGCTTCTGCTGATCGTCGTACAGGTCTTTTCCTACAGGAACTTTGATACGCCGAACGATGTGTATTACCGCCAGTATGCGGAGATCTTAAACGGCGCGCCGGACGAGGAGAAGGATGCCTGGATCCGGGCGGAAGAAGAGTATTTCGCATCAATCCATGAACAGATCGAGGCGCTCAGCGAGCAGTACGGGGACGAGCCGGAGATTCTGGAGAGCCTGCTGCTCCGTCTGGAGAGCAAGCTGGAGTCAGAAAGTGGTTTCGAGGAGGCCCGGGAGCAGTATGAGAGCCTGGAGGAGGGGGAGTATTTCGTGTACGCCAGCGGCTATGGCCGTCTCTTCCGGGGACAGGGGATCCGGGATGACTGCATTAATACCGGAAAGCTGTTCTTCGTGTTGATCCTGGCTCTCTCAGGGCTCTTTGCCGTGGAGTATGAGACAGGCGTACAGGTGCATATCGTCACGGCCGGAAAGGAAGAGAGGGTTGCGCGTAATAAGCGGCGGCAAAGTCTCCTGTATGCACTGCTGGCGATGGGCGTGGCCTACCTGCCGCAGTACATCATGGTCGCCCGCAACTATACGCTGCCGATGCTGTGGGTTCCCGCCGGCAGCCTGTCCGAATTCAGCGGTCTTCCCGCCGGACTGCCGGTCTGGGCAGTTTTTGTCCTGGTTGGAGTCATCCGCTGCCTCGTGGGAGGACTGGCAGTGGGAGTGATCCTGTTTTTCTCACGGACCTGCAGGAAGACGACTACGACGATTCTGCTGTCGTCGGCAGTGCTGCTGCTTCCGGTGGCGATCGGAGTGGCAGGGATGTGAGGGCAGAAACCGGAACGACCTGGCTTTTATTGTACCGCCCGGCAGGGGATTGCGGTCTGCTCCTCCACTTCGCGGCAGACCGCATCGATCTGCGCATACTCCGCCGCGGGCTTCAGCTGTACAGACCGGGTGGACGGCAGATAAGATGGCACCTTGCGCAACTCCATTCCCTGTGAACGGCAGATCTGCTGTGCCATGGACAGTGAAGGCAAATACGTCAAAGACGGCGCCCGCTGTCTATGTTGCTTCCGGGAAAAGTATTTTGATTTCCTGCACACCGGATAATGAAACCCAGAGTGTCATGATGGGAATCATTGATTCGAGTAACAATCGCCGTTACGTTATTGTGAAGTGCTATGGTTCTCATTCCTTTGCGATAAAGGAAAGCGGAAATTACAGAGCTTTCATTGAGAATACGAATGAATCTGCTGTAGATGTTGTAGATGTATACGGTTCTTATAAAGTGACCGGATAAGTGATTTCTCCCGGAGATTTCGGAACAGGTATATAGGCACGGATAACCAATTTGCAACGTGAAGATTTTTCGGCCCCGCACGAGCTGTCATACAGGCAGTCCGTGCGGGGCATTTTTGCATATAAAGGGAGTCTTGAAAATGTACTGCTTATTCTGCCATTCAATTGTTCTGTCATCTATATTTTAAAACCTTTCCGGGCATATCCTCGAACCACTCACCACCCATAAAGTGATAAATCAAGCGATATAAACTTGATAGTAACTTGTAATAAAGCAGAGAAAAAAGTAAAATTCAGCTGAATAAGACGGAAAAGGCAGACCTGTCCGGAGACATCCGGGGAGAGGAAGGGACTATGGCAAAATCAAAAGAAGAGATTCGTGAACTGGTCGGTCAGATGACGCTGGAGGAGAAGATCCGCTGCTGCGCACTGTATCAGGACCGGTTCGGCAACCTGCCGCGGTTCGGGATCGCGTACCGCAGCTGTGACAACCCTTCGGGCGGCTGGTGCGACTATTTCCGGCTGCCGCGGGAGGAGATGGAGGACAAATTCTGGGGGACCTGTTTCCCGCAGGCGGCGGCGCAGGGGGCGACCTGGGATCCGGAGCTGGCGCGGGAGATCGGCGAGGCGCAGGGCCGGGAGTGCAAGAATCAGGACGTGGATATCATCCTGCGTCCCGGCGTCAATATGAAGCGCAGCCCGCTCGGCGGCCGCAATTTCGAGTATTATTCGGAGGACCCGTGGCTTTCCTCCGAGATGGGAGCCGCCTACATCAATGGTGTGCAGAGCCAGCACGTGGCCGCGAACCTGAAGCATTTTGTCTGCAATAACCAGGAATATGAGCGCATGACGACCAACGCGGTGGTGGATGAGCGCTCCTTTAACGAGCTGTATCTGCGGGTCTTCCAGCTGATTCTGCAGAAGTCCGATCCCTGGACGATCATGACCTGCTACAACAAGGTCAACGGCAAATGGGTGCACCAGAACAAGTATATCATGGATAAGCTGCGTAAGGAGTTCGGTTATGACGGTCTGGTCATGTCCGACGCTTTCGCGGTTCACTACCAGCAGGATAAGGTCGAGGGCCACAAATGCGGGCTGGATGTGGAGCTGGCGGAGGAGGAGAACCACGTTCACTGGCTCCTCGATGCGTATAACAACGGCGAGATATCTAATGAAGAACTGGATACCATTGCCACGCATGTGGTGGACTGCTTTTACAAGATTCACGACGGCTATACGGTGCCTGAACTCGACCTGGCAGCGCATCACGCGCTGGCGAAGCGCGCCGCGATCGAGGGAGCTGTGCTGCTGGAGAACGACGGCACGCTGCCGCTGTGCGCCAAGGAAGAGAAGAACCTGGCCGTGATCGGTGCGTTTGCCAAGGCGCCCTGCTATATGGGCGGCGGCTCCGGACACATGAACGGACATACGCTGGATATCCCCACCGAAGAGATCGACCGGCTGCTGGGAGCGGGAAACTATGCTTATGCCGCCGGATATCAGATCAACGCCGGCTTCCCGCCCGAGGATACGCCCCGTCCTGACCTGATCGAAGAGGCTGTGGAGACCGCGAAGAAGGCTGAGCGGATCATCCTATTTACGGGATATCCCTACGGCGTCGAGTCGGAAGGCTATGACCGCACTGATCTGTTCCTGCCGCAGAGCCAGAGAGACCTGCTGGACGCGGTTCTGGCCGTCAATGACAATGTGATCCTCGTGGTAAATACGGGCGCGCCGGTGGATATTTCCGCCTACAGCAAACGGGTGCATGCCGTACTGCAGGGCGGCTATGCCGGTGAGGCGTCGGGAAGCGCTACGGTGGATATCCTCTTCGGGCTGGCGGAACCCGGCGGGAGACTGCCGGAGACCTATCCGTGCCGTCTGGAGGATACGCCTTCCTATCTGAACTTCCCCTGCTATCCCGACACGGTGCCTGACGTTACCTACGGTGAGGGACTCTATATCGGTTACCGCTGGTAGGATGCGCGGAAGATGGAGGTGGCTTATCGCTTCGGCTACGGCCTCTCCTACACGACCTTTGAGTACAGTGACATTCGTCTGGATGCCCGTGAGATCGACGCGCACGGAGAGGTGACGGTTACCTTTAAGGTGAAAAATACAGGAGACCGCGCGGGCTCCGATGTGGCGCAGGTCTATGTCCATGATCGCGGAGCCACGATCCACCGCCCGGTGAAGGAACTGCGCGGCTTTAAAAAAGTGCATCTTGCGCCCGGGGAGGAGACGGAGGTCTCCATCACGCTGGATCGCCGTGCCTTTGAATTCTACACCCCGGCGCTTCATCGCTGGGTCGTCGAGGAGGCGGATTTTGACATCCTGGTGGGCCGCAGCTCCCGGGAGATCTGCCTGTCCGCAGTCGTGACCGTGCATTCCGATGAGACGGCAAAGCGGTTCAGTCCGCAGATGCAGATCGGACATTTTATCAAGGACAGCCGTTTTGCGGACACGCTGGCCGATGAGCCGCAGAGCCGCCGTGACTGGTTTGATCCGGAGAAGAACGCGATCCTGCCTCTGGGCTGCGCCATCCCTCTGGGTCAGTTCGGCGACCTGGATATGGGCCAGGGCAAGCTGTCGCAGGAGCTGCTGCAGAAGATCGTCGGTGATCTGAACAAACGACTCTGCTAAGCTCTACCCGAAGGGCATGCACAGCAAGCCATCGCCTATGACTCGACTTCGCTAAGCGCCGCATGTATACATGAAAGCAACCAATCTACCCGAAGGGCATGCACAGCAAGCGTTCGCCTTCAGCTCCGCTTCTTTGCGAAGCATGCCCTGCGGGTAGGGCTTTCATAGTAAAAAGAAAGCGGAGTGACGCACCCGAAAAAAGAGCAAACTCCGCCCGAGAATGAAAGAAATACCGCGGCGCACGGGCCGGGTGTCAGGAGAGTCGCTGAGAGCGGACCTCCTGGCGGTACTGGCCCGGCGCCATCTCGTGTTGTTTGCGGAACAGCTTGATGAAAGTGCTGGTGTACTCGAAACCGCAGGCCGTGCTGATCTCGTTGACGCTGAGGTCTGTGGTTATGAGAAGTGTCTCGGCCCGGCGCATGCGGATATCCCTGAGGATGGTCGTGAAGGTCTTGCCGGTGGCCTTCTTCAGGAGACGGGAGCAGTGCTCGGGCGCGTAGCCCATGTGATCAGCCAGAGAAACCAGGGAGACATTCTTGTAGTTTTCATTGATATAGGTCAGCATCTCACTGTCCAGACTGCTCCAGCTGGAATGGATGTGATAGAGTCTCGCGGAGCCGCTGCAGCTGCGGATCAGCTTTGTAAAGAAGACGATCATCAGGGAATTCAGGATGCGGTTCGTGTATTCATCCGGCTGTGCCTCCTCCGCCAGCATATCGAGCAGCAGTCCCTCAAGCTCCGGGTCCCGGGCGTCAAAGAGCATGTGCGAGACGTTGGAGGAAGAGAAGAGGTTGCTGAGGAAGAAGTCGGAGAGGATATTGCGGTTGCGCAGCACGTTGAAGAAGATGTCGTCAAAGGTGGTCCTCTGAATCAGAATGTTGAGAACCAGGCTGTCGTCGAAGACACTGAGTCCGTGAAAGGTATGCGGCGCTATGAAGCAGAACTGACCACGGGAGAGGGTGGTCTCTTCATCATCAATGAAGTGATGGCATTGTCCCCGCAGTACATAGAAAGCCTCGAAATAGTCGTGTCCGTGAAGGTAAAAGGGCGTATAACGGTTGTGCTTCTCCACCCGGATGTTGTGGGAGAGACTCATGGGGAAATAGGCGTGCTCGTCCAGTGTCAGGCGGTTTGGCCGTTTCTCATAAAACAGCTCGTAGGGGTCGTAGAGATCGGGGCAGAGAAATTTCTGCCGGATCAGATCCTCCGCGGTGTACTCCTGCAGGAATTCCTGCAGTGTATCAGCGTTTCCGCTGCTCTTTGCACGGTAGTAGTCCCGGTAAAATTTCTCCGCCGGGGTGATCTCCTCCAAGGCGTTCAGAATCTCTTCACGACGGCTCATATTTGCCTCCTTCATGAATATGACGATGCTTCTTTGCTTCACTATAGCAGAAGAAATTCTTGAAATCCAGTCGTCCCGGGCAGGTTATCAAGAAATGACAATTCAGAATGTCATCTGCGAAACTTATATAATTCTGCGCAGACTGGTATATTCTTATTTCAAATCTGCGGCAGTTGAGAGCTTTTGCAACTCAGTGCCGTAGGGACACAAAAGACACAGGCGAAGAGAGGTGTTTGTACCATGAGTGAGAAGACAAGAGCCATTCTGGCGGAGCTGACATTGGAGGAGAAATGTGAACTCTGCGCGCAGGCGGACGGGAGCTTCGGGCGGATTCCGCGGATGGATCTGCCGGGCAGCGTCCCTCAGGACAATCCCCGCGGCGGCGCGGATTATTTCCGTTCCGGACGTCCGGTGGAAGGGGATGAGCAATATCATCCGGTCGCGTTTCCTTCGGATGCGTGCCTGGCCATGAGCTGGGATGAGAAGCTGGCGAAGGAAACAGGAGCGCATTTTGCCGAGGAATGCCGGGCGAATCCGACCCTGGTCAACTGGCTGTTCCGGCCGGGCGTCAATATCAAGCGCAGTTATCTCTGCGGCCGAAACTTCGAGTATTTCTCCGAGGACCCGGTGCTTGCCGGTGAGATGGCCGGTTCTTACATCCAGGGACTGCAGGAGAACGGCGTGGCCGCGACCCTGAAGCATTTTGTCTGCAACAATCAGGAATTCGAACGCATGACCACGAATTCGGTCGTGTCCGAGCGGGCCCTGCAGGAGGTTTACCAGAGGCCGTTTGAGATTGCGATCAAGAAGGGACATCCGCTGTCCGTCATGTCCTCTTATAATCAGGTGAACGGCGAGTGGGTCAACTCCAACCAGCACATCTGCAACCTGTTGCGGAAGCAGATCGGTTTTGACGGCGTTGTGGTCTCGGATTTCGCGGCGATTCACCGCAATAAGGTCGCGGCGCACAATGCCGGTATGATGGACATCGAACTGGCGCCCGTATCGATTCATTCCGCCGAGCTTTTGGAAGCGGTGCGGGACGGAAGAGTGAAAGAGGAGACTCTCGACGCGGGGCTGGAGCGGGTGCTCGATCTGGTGGATCAGCTCTATGCGACGACGCCGGTCGAGGCGGATATGGAAGAGCTTCACGAGGAGGCCCGCCGCGCTGCGGAGCAGTGTATCGTGCTGCTGCAAAATGACGGAACACTGCCGTTGGCGGAGAAGCAGGAGCGTCTGCTGGTGGTGGGCCGCCTGGCGGAGAATCCGTCCTACATGGGCGGCGGTTCCGGCCATATGAACGGCTACCGGATCGACACCTACCTGGATGCTATCCGTGCGCTGGTACCGGATGCGGCCTACGCGCCGGGCTATCTGCTGGTTGAGGATTTCCCGCCGAAGGAACCGGCGGACCCCGCTCTGATCCGGGAGGCTGTAGAAGCAGCGAAGCAGGCGGAGACAGTCATTGTCTTTGCGGGTCTTGGCTACTGCTATGAGTCAGAGGGATACGATCGGGACAACATTCAGCTGCCGGAAGGACAGAGAGAACTGCTCGATGCTCTGATGCAGGTGGATGCCCGGATCATCCTGGTCCTTTCCTGCGGCAGTGTGCTGGATATCTCCCGCTGGACGGACCGCGTGTCCGCTGTGGTATACAACAGCCTGGGCGGCGAGTCGGTCGCGCCCGCGACCGTGAATGTCCTCTTCGGGAAGACCGAGCCGGGCGGACGGCTGGCTGGCACCTGGCCGGTTTGTGAGGAACACGGTCCGACCTACATCAATTTCACCGGAGCCTGCCAGGATATGCAGGACGTGGTCTACGGCGAGGGCATCTATGTCGGCTATCGCTGGTATGAGAAACGGAAGCTGCCGGTGCTCTATCCCTTCGGACACGGTCTCAGCTACACGAGCTTTGAGATCGGGAAGCCGGTTCTCTCCACGCGGAATCTGACGCCCGAGGGACAGCTTACGGTAACGGTACCGGTGACCAATACCGGAGACCGGACCGGCAGCCAGGTGATTCAGCTCTATCTCTCCCACATTGAAGGCTCGATCTGCGATCATCCGGTGAAGGAGCTCAAGGCCTTCGCCAAGGTGACGCTTGCTCCCGGGGAGACGAGAGAGGCGGTCATGACGTTAAAACGCCGCAATTTCGAATTCTTTGCTCCGGCGCAGGATACCTGGATCCTCGAGGACGGCGCCTACACGCTGCACATCGGGACTTCCGCGGCGGAGAAGGATATCCGGTATAACGAGCTGGTCATGGTCAGCGGAGGAGATAAGCCCTTTATCTATACGGAAATGACGCCGCTGGCCTGGTTTATTGCCAGTGAAAAATATCATAAGATCCTGCAGGAAAACCTGCCGCCGGAAGTCGATCAGATGATGAATCAGGATACCTTCGAGTGGTGCTGCCTCTGTGTGCCGCTGCCCTATTACAAGGTGACGGAGCCCTTCCTGGGAGCGCCGATGATGACGCCGGAGCAGGCAGAGTTCGTCCTGAAGAAGATGAACGAGTAAGAAGCGGATACAGGAAGGAAACGAGATATTTATGAAGTCGCATTACGAGGACAAGGATACGGAATTTGCCGCCTACCGGATGGTTCAGATCGGAATGAATGTCGGGGTGGTGCTTGTCGCCGTGATCGCGGTGGCTGCGGCGGTCCCGGACATCTCCGGGATTGCCATGAGCGCCCTTTGTCTGGTACTGACGCTGGCAGCGCTGGTCCATCAGATCCGTCTGGACCGCTATCATATCCTCTCCGGGGAATTTCTGGTGGAGGACGGACGGGCACTATATATCGTGATCGGTGAGTTCGGGCTGGGATTCGGACGCGCATATCATCGTCAGAATCAGAAGAGACTGAAGGCGTATCGCTATTTCTGTGTGACAAATGTGCGGTCGGTGAAGGTTTATCCCTTCGGGATCCGTCTGAAAGCGGAGGGACTGACGGCTACCTCACGGGAGGCCGTGCTGGATGAAAATACCTTCGCGACGCCCGGTGCGGCGAAGAAGATCCTCGAGCAGAACGGCCGCCGGAAGACACAGGTGTTTCATATCGAACACAATCTGAAGCCGGCGGAGGAACAGCGTCTGCTGCGGCGCCTCGAGGGACTGATGAGCGGGGAAGGGGGGAGCGGCTACGGAAAACAGTAACCGCATGGAAAATTTTCATATGCAGGTGGACGAGCGTCTGGTCCGCCGGGCGCAGGAGCTGCGTCCCAGGCTGCGGGAGACGATCGTTTATCCGATCCGTCTGGTGGACATCGTCTCCCATGGCGGAGAGTTCGGGGCGGTGGTATCGGCATCCTCCCTCGAAGGGCTGGGACAGAGACCGCTGGGCCGGGGCGACCGGGTCGTCTTCGACTTCGGGGAGCACCGGGTGGGATATGTCTCCTTCACTCTGACTTCATCAGGAAGTCCTGCCGACGCTCCGGCCCACATCCGGCTGAAATTCGGGGAGAGACCTCTGGAGATCGCCGAGGAGACCGCGGACTACCGCGGAAATATCAGTAGCAGCTGGCTGCAGGAGGAATTCCTTCATGTGGACGTGCTGCCGGCGACCCTGCGGCTGCCGCGGCGCTATGCGTTCCGGTATATGGAGCTCCTGGTGCTGGATACATCACCCAAATACAGGGTCTGTGTGGGAGACATTTCCTGCACGGCCGTCTCTTCCGGCGATCTGTCCGCCGTGCCTCCCCTGACGGGAGTGCCGGAGGACCTGGCGGAGATCGACCGGATCTCCGTTCGCACCCTGCATGAATGTATGCAGGATGTGTTCGAGGATGGTCCCAAGAGAGACCGGCGTCTGTGGATCGGAGACCTGCGCCTGCAGGCGCAGATCAATTATCTGACCTTCCGCAACTTCGACCTTGTGAAGCGATGCCTGTATCTTTTCGCCGGGCTGACCATGAACGAGGGACAAGTCGGCGCCGGGATGTTCACGGAGCCGGAACCGCGGGTGGACGATACGGCTCTCTTCGACCATTCCCTGTTCTTTGTTTCCTGTCTGTATGATTATTATCAGGAGACAGGGGATGAAGAGGTACTGGCCGACCTATGGCCGACGGCGCGCCGTCAGATCGAGCTGTCGCTCCGGCAGCTGGGTGAGGACGGCATCGTGCGGGACCGGACAGGCTGGTGGTGCTTCCTGGACTGGGGCGAGGGGCTGAATAAGCAGGCCGGCGCCCAGGGCGTTCTGATCTATGCGCTCCGTCAGGCACTGCCCCTGGCGGCAGCGGCGGGAGACGCAGAGAGCGGGAGATGGCTGCAGGAAGCCCTGACGCGGACGCTGGCGGGAGCCGGACGGCTTTATGATGAGAAGAAAGGCCTCTTCGTCAGTGGCGCGAACCGTCAGGTCTCCTGGGCTTCTCAGGTCTGGATGGTGCTGGCGGAGGTGCCGGCCACACGCGAAGAGCGTGTGGCTTTGCTGACGCGGACCTTCGCGGCGAAGCCGGAGATCCCCATGAACACCCCCTACATGGTTCATCACCTGGTCGAGGCTCTGATCCTCAGCGGGATGCAGGACAGGGCGCTGCAGATTCTGCGTGATTACTGGGGCGGGATGGTGGCACAGGGCGCCGATACATTCTGGGAGGTCTACGACCCGGAGCATCCGACTGTTTCCCCTTACGGTTCCCAGTCCGTGAACAGTTATTGTCACGCCTGGAGCAGCACTCCGTCGTATCTGATCCGTCGGTACCTGGCGGACGGCGCAGCCGGAAAAGAGGGATGTGAAGGCTTCGGAGAAAAGGAAGGAATGGATTCTCCGGGGAATCAGAAAGGAAGGTGTAAAGAATAAGAAAATGCTGTGAAACCTGATATACGGGCGGAGGATTCTGCGGGAAAATAAAGCAGACGACAAAGTTCGTTTGCCGGAAAAACATAATCCTGCGGCAGATTCGCCGCGCCTGACAGGAGAGAAAGGATGCAAAAGATGAAGATTCGAGGCGTTAACCTGGGAAACTGGCTTGTTCTGGAGAAATGGATGAGCCCGGAGCTGTACAACGACACGACGGCGGAGGATGAGACCTATCTCTGCCTGCAGCTAAGTGAAAATGAGAAGCGGGCCCGCCTGAAAGCGCACCGCGACCATTATATCACCAGCCGTGATTTCGCGTATCTGGCGGAAAAAGGCATCAACGCGGTGCGGCTGCCCGTTCCCTTCTTCGTATTCGAGGATGTGGGACCCTATGTACACTGCTCGGAATACGTGGACAAGGCCATGAAATGGGCTAATCAGTACGGAATCCGGGTTCTTCTGGATCTGCACACGGTGCCCGGCAGCCAGAACGGCAGCGACAATGCAGGGCTCTGCGGTATCGTCCAGTGGGCCAACCATCCGGAGCGGGTGGAGATGGCTCTGAATGTCCTGGAGCGTCTGGCGCTGCGCTATGGACAGGATCCGGTGCTGATGGGCATCGAGGTACTCAACGAACCCATGCCCAGCGACGGCGCGCTGGCTCACATCATGAGCGAGGTCGGCATCAACATCATGTCCCGCTACCCTGCAGTGGACAAAGAGGCTGCGAAGCAGAACACACCCTATGACAATGCGTGGCTGGAGAATTTCTACCGGACGGCCTATGCCCGCATCCGCAAATACCTTCCCGTCTCGAAGGCCGTGGTCTTCGACGATGCCTTCGACGTGCACTACTATGCTGACTGGCTGGCGGCGCAGGAGGATTTTGAAAATGTGATGCTGGACACGCACCAGTACATCATGCTGGCCGACTGGATGCATCTGTGCGAACCGCAGGTGGATGCGTATGTCCGGTATGTGACAGAGCGCTTCACGGAGGAGGTCAGCTACGGGCAGTCGAAGGTTCCGACCTTCTGCGGCGAATGGTGCCTTTTCAACGCACAGCCCGGTCTGCGGGATGAGAGCGCGGACGAGCGTCGGCGCGTGTACAGCGCTCTGGCCGAAGCACAGATGAAAGCCTTCGAGCACTGCGACGGCTGGTTCTACTGGTGCTACAAGACCCACCTGGACGATCCCGACTGGGACTGCTGGGATATCGGCAAGAGCATCTCCAATCAGTGGATGCCCGACCGGTATTAAAGCGGGAGAAGAAAGCTGGCAGCAAACGTCAGCGCATGGACGTTTACTATAAAAAACGAGAGAGAAAGGATGTATTATCATGCAAAAACTGAAACATGAGGCGAGCTACTATCAGACGCCTGCCTTCAAGTGGAGACAGCGCATCGGCTTCGGCATCAGCGATTACGCCTGCAACCTGGCGTATCTGCTGGCCAACACGTATCTGCTGTTCTACTACACCAACTGCGCGGGCCTGAATGAGGCTGCCGTGGGATTCATGTTCGTTGTTACCAAGTTCATCGATGCCTTCACCGACTACATGGTGGGCGCTCTCATCGATCACACCGATACGAAGATGGGCCGCTATCGTCCGTGGATGCTCTTCGGTTCGCCGGTTCTGGCCATCGGCATGGTTCTGGTGTTCTCCGTGCCCGTAGGCTGGGGCGCCGGCGCTAAGCTGGCCTGGGCGTACGTGACCTACGTGATCTTCTCCTTCGGTTACACGCTGGTGAACATCCCCATGGCTCCCATCGTGTCCGCTCTGTCTCCGGAGCCGGCGGAGCGCACGAAGATCGCTACGACCCGAACCGTGTTCTCGAACCTCGGTTCCCTGACCTCTTCCCTGTTCACCCTGCCGCTGGTGTACTACTTCGCGGGCAGTTCGGATGCGACCGGAGCAGCTCTGGCCACTGGTTACCGGAATACCAACATCATCCTGGGTATCATGGTGGTCGTGATCTTCTGCATCTGTGTATTCAGTATTGTGGAGATCAACCCGCCGACGGTGTCCAAGGAGAAATCCAACTTCATCCAGGATCTGGGACAGGTCTTTAACAGCAAATATTTCATCATGATCCTGGCGCTCTGCTACTGCCTGTTCGTCGGATATCTTGGCATGTACGGCGCCATGCAGTACTATTACACCTATATCATTGGAAATGTCAGTGCCATGAGCCTTGCTCTGTCGCTGCTGACGATCTGTGCGATCCCGACGATGATCCTGGCGGCCAACCTGAATGGCCGGGGGACGCCGAAAGTGAGGCTGATGCAGTTCGGTACTGTGGTTGATATCGTTGGTTACCTGATCCTGTTCATCACCTCCAATGTGACTGTGGCGACGGCGGCTCTGGCCCTCATCGGTCTGGGCTTCGGCTTCCGGCAGTCCATGTATTTCTCCATGCTCCCCGACGTCTTCGATTACACCGAGTGGAAATGCGGACGCAACATGGGTGGTACGCAGAACGCGATCTCCGGTTTCCTCAACAAGCTGGCTTCGGCTTCCGCTTCGGCCATTATCGCAGCGCTCCTGTCCTGGGGCAGCTACAGCGCCAACATCGAAGCGATGGACGAGATCATTGCTGCCGGCGGGTCGGTGGCAGCGAGCTTCCCGCAGACCGCGACGGCTATCAATTTCGCTTTCGGCGGCCTGTCCCTGATCGCGACGATTCTCTGCTTCGTGGTTCTCCTGCCCTATGATCTGGACAAGAAGATGCCTTCGATCCGCGCCGATCTGGATGCCCGCCGCGGCTAAAAGATTCAGCTTGCTGTCAAAGATGCTCTGGTTTCTCCTGTACTGTGTGGTTGCGGTGTCGGAACAAGGCGTTGACATTTGAATAAATGGATGGTAAATATACTCCGGTGGTCATGCTCTATGCGCGGCGACCGGAGTATTTGCGGAGAAGACAGGTATGTCTTCTTTGCAGTCACTATGACGAATGAAAGTCAGTATGACTGGAGGATTGTGATGAGAGACGAATTATTGTTCGGCGCCGCTTATTATCCGGAATATATGCCATACGACCGGATACATCAGGATCTGGCCATGATGCGGGAGGCGGGAATGAACGTCATCCGCATCGCAGAGTCCACCTGGAGCACGCTGGAGCCACAGGAGGGCGTCTTTGATTTTTCCTATATTGACGCGGTGCTGGAGGAGGCGGAACGGACCGGGATGCAGGTCATCGTGGGGACGCCCACCTATGCGGTGCCGTCCTGGCTTGTGCGGCTGGATGCAGATGTGCTGGTGACAGGTCGGGAGGGCAAGGCGCAGTACGGCGCCAGGCAGCTGATCAACCTCTGGAACCCTACCTTTCGACGCCAGGCGGAACGGGTCATCCGGCGTCTGATCTCTCATACGGCTTCCTTCCCCTGCGTCATCGGTTTTCAGATCGATAATGAGACAAAGCATTACGGGAATTACGGGGCACAGGCGCAGGCCGCGTTCCGCGCGTATCTTCAGGATACCTTCGGCACTGTGAAGGCATTGAACGAGGCTTTTCGCCTGGCGTACTGGAGCAATTCGCTCGCTTCCTGGGACGATCTCCCGGATATGCGGGGCTGCGTCAATGGGGGACTGGCCGCCGAGTATGAACGGTTCCTGCGGCGGCAGGCGGCAGAGTATCTGAGCTGGCAGGCCGCGCTGGTGAGAAAATATAAGAGAGACGATCAGTTCATTACCCACAATTTTGATTTCGAGTGGAAGAAATTCGGCGCGGACATCGCTCAGGACGGCTATTCCTACGGCGTGCAGCCGGATATGAATCATTGTGAGGCGGCCCGGGCTCTGACACTGGCGGGGACGGACATCTATCATCCGACACAGGATGCGCTCACCGGGGCGGAGATCGCCTTCGGCGGTGATGAGATCCGCTGTCTGCGGCAGGACAACTATCTGGTGCTGGAGTGCCAGGCGCAGGCATTTAAAGCCTGGACGCCGTATCCGGGTCAGCTACGGCTTCACGCCTACAGTCATCTGGCCAGCGGCGCGCTGGGGCAGCTGTACTGGAACTGGCATTCTATCCACAACGGCTATGAGGCCTACTGGCGCGGTCTGCTCAGTCATGATCTGGAGAAGAACCCGGCCTGGGAGGAGGCGGCCCGCCTCGGTGCGGAGTGGCAGCGCCTGGGAGCCGGACAGCTGACACTGCGCAAGAAGAATGCGGTCGCGCTGGTGATCGACACGCATTCCCTGACGGCTCTGCGCAGGTTTCCCATTGACCGGGATCTGAGCTACAACGATGTCGTGCGCTGGATGTATGACAGTCTGTATGAAATGAACCTGGAGTGTGATGTCGTGGATGTGAACGCGCTGGAACCGGAGCGCTACCGGATGATCGTCACACCGGCACTTTACTCTGTCACGGAAGAGACGCTGCGGGCCCTGGAGCGTTTCGTGGAAGAGGGCGGCGTTCTGGTGAGTTCCTTCCGCTCCTTCGTCGCCGACGAGCATCTGAGCATCTATCCGGATACGCAGCCGCACCTGCTGCACCGCTGTTTCGGTATGCGTTATCAGCAGTTCACTGAACCGGGGACGGCCACCCTCCTGGGGCGGCCGGTGCGTTATTTCGCGGAACTATTACAGTGCCGGGGTGCTGAGAGCCTGGGAAACTATGAACATCGTTACTGGGGACGCTATGCGGCGCTGACAAGACATGCGTACGGACAGGGGGCAGCCTATTACGTCGGCTGCTTTACCGGGAAGGAGACCCTGAAGGAAGTGTACGCCGATGCTGCCCGCCGGGTCGGCCTGCAGCTCCCGGGGGTTTCGTGGCCTGTCATCCTGCGCAGCGGCGAGGACCGGAAAGGGAGAAACGTGCATTACGTGCTTCATTACAGTCAGGAGGAGAGGACATTTCCCTGTCCCTGGGAGCGGGTGCGGGACCTGCTGAGTGGGAAAATCTATCGACGGGGAGAGGACATTTCCCTGGGGGACTGGGATGTGGCAATTCTAAGAGAGGAGACTTAAGGCTCCAGGAATTCCTTCACTCCATATTTTTTTCGATACTGTCCCATCGTCAGTCCCGTGGCCTTGTGAAATTTATCGCCCAGATGGCTCTGGGAGGAGAACCCCAGATACCCGGCGATCTCGCTGAAGGAATAGGGCGAATAAATCAGGAGATTCTTCGCCAGCTTGATCTTTTCATTCAGAATATAATCCCCGACCGAGATGCCCTCCTCGCGCCGAAAGAGGTTGGCGAGATAGTTGGGGCTCATCTGAAGCTCGGCGGCGATGTCCGAGAGGGAGAGCTTCTGGTGCAAATGAGAGAAAATGTAATCCTTGCAGCGCATGACGCGCATGTCGGGCGCCTTCTCCGGGGAGACCTGACGCATCCGCTGTTCATGGACGAGAAGTGTATACTGATATTCCGCTTCCCGGCACAGCTGCAGGGCTCCTTCCGGCGTGCGGGCTTCTTCGATCTTCTGGATGTAGGCATCGCTGAGGGAATAGGAAATCTCCGGAATCAGGCCTCCTTCGATGGCGGCGCGGGAGCTGAGCGCCATGACAACGATGGCCAGGTTCTTGTTGCTGCGCAGCCGTGTTTTCGCCAGTACGCCCAGCTTGCCGGTGTAATCCTCGGCCCAGCTGCGCCGGAGCTGCTCCACGTCGCCGTTTCGGATGCTGGCCATCTCGCGAACCTCCTGGTCATAGGGATTGTGATGCGTGAGCGTTTCCTGATTCTCAAAAACCGTGTCGGAATAGTCCTTCATGATCTCATGATGGAACTGTTCCCCCAGGCAGCTGTGGACGATGACTTCTCCGGGGGAGAGCGTCTTCGTGTGAAAGAGGTTGTGAATCAGCAGCGCCGCCCTGACCAGAGTGCCTATCTCGCAGGAGAACAGCCGCTGCAGCCAGTCGCTCGGGTAGGAAAGCTCCGGCAGGCGGCAGGTCACGCAGCCCTGCTCGGAGAGAAGCACCGGGCCGATGAGAAAGCGCGAAGTGTTCCCCTGAACGATCGCGTAGGATACGGACTGTGCCCCGCTGGCCAGCAGAGGGATCTCTCCGTCAAACAGGGGGAGGAGGAAGTCCGCCGTGCCTTCCACATCATGCAGATCCGGCCGCTCGCAGACCGTCTCCACCAGTTCCTCTGACAGGTCGTAGCGCCGAACGACGGTGTGCAGTTCCCGCGAGACATACTGCATCAGATAATGAACATTCATAGGGGCTCTCCCTTCTTCCGTAAAATACTCATTTACGAATACAGCCGTGTTTCAGTCTACCGCTGCGCTCTCATCCGCAATATACTCCAATGAATCAAAATCCGCATACTGTCTGTGAAAGAGCCGATCCGCGCAACCCAGACCCCCGAAGGTTCGGGGGAATTCTCCGGATTGCGAAGA
>JAJQCL010000142.1:0-1876 GCA_021202715.1 Lachnospiraceae bacterium | reverse complement strand
CATCGGGTCTTCGCCGAAAATCAGCCGGATGACCTCGGTGCGCCCCGCGCCGACCAGCCCCGCGAAGGTTCCGGTGAATTCTCCGTATTGCGAATACTCGTCGGAAAGCTTTGTCGTGTCAAGTGCGCCGCCGATCTCCTGCCAGTCCGTCCCGTCATAGCTCCAGGAAAAACGGCTCCGCCGTCCGCGGATGGTCAGACGCAGGAAAAGGGGAACGTCCTCCACCGCGGTGCGTGTACCGGGGCATTCCGTGCGCACACCATTTTCCAGCACCAGCACAGAGAGGGCGCTCTGTCCCAGCGTATCACTGAAATATTTCCGCAGATAGAAGAAATTCATATTGTCATAGTAGAGGATCAGACCGGCGCTGTGCTGGCAGACCTCCGGTGTGAACTCCATCTTCGTCGTGATCTGCGCGTACACACTGGTCAGCTTCCGTGCCAGGAGAGACACCTCATGCAGGGAAGTGGGAGATTCCTGCCCACGAAGCCGGACGAAGCCGGGGCATGCCGCCACGTCGGCAAATTGTTCCGGCATCTGACGCGGCGCGTAGTAGCAGAGCCGCAGCGTATCCTCGTCGAAATCGTCGAAGTCCGGGACGTCCGGCAGGGGCGCCTCCGGCAGGGAGGGCTCCTGTGTCTCAATCTGCGCCAGCTTTCCACCACTTGCCAGACGCAGCCAGCCGTCCTCTGTCCAGGCCGCCCGCTGGATGGCCGTCTCACGTCCCAGCGTGCAGCGAAGCTCCGGCACAAAGGGGCGTGCCGTCAGGTGGAACAGATAAGGCTCCCCCGTCGGCGTCTCCACATAGCTGGCATGGCCGGATTTTTGCAGGATAGAATCCGGGTTAAAATAGTGGGGTTTCAGGTGGTCCGGATCGTGCCGCTCATTCGGGTCGCCGGGCGCGGAAGTCAGGATCGGGCTGCTGGGATCCCGCTCATAGGGACCGTGCACGTCCCGTGCGCGCCCCATGGCCGCGCAGTGATTGTATCCGGTGCCGCCCTCGGCACAGAGAATATAATACCAGCCGTTTCGTTTCAGCAGATGCGGCGCTTCGAGGCAGCCCCGTTCGGTGCCCCCGCGCCAGATGCGCTGCGGATAACCGGCCAGCCTCTTCTGCTCCGGCAGATATTCCGCCAGACAGATGGCGCCGGGCTTCTCATAGCCGTCCCGCGTCTCCCATTCCAGGGAAACCAGCCATTTGCGGCCGTCGTCATCGTGGAAGAGGGAGGCATCGAAGCCTGCCGAGTGCAGATAGACCGGTTCGCTCCAGGGACCGAGGATGTCGCGGGCCGTGATCAGATAATTATTGATGTCAAAATACCGCGCATTCATGGAATTCATGACGCCGTAGACCAGATAGAAGAGCCCGTCCGCCTCGCACCAGGTCAGGCAAGGCGCCCAGATGCCCTTGCCCGAGGGGAGGCCCCTTAAGTTTACCTGCTTTTCTGTCAGGACATGTGTATAAAGCTCCCAGTGCTTCAGATCCCGCGAATGGTAGACGGGGACGCCCGGCAGCCACTCGAAGGAGGAAACGGCCAGATAGAAGTCGTCGCCCCGGCGGCAGACGCAGGGATCCGGGTTAAAGCCCGGCAGGATTGGATTGGTAATCATGACATTATCCTCCATATTTGTCTTGATACCCGAGGAGAAGGGCTATGAATTTCCAGGTATCAAAAAAGGAATATTCCTTTGTCGTTGACAGTATTGTATCTGACGACACGGGTCTATTATATCATGATTCACACATTGAGAAAACTGACGGAGTGAAAAATCTGTGATATGCTTTATCCGTGAAGCGGCCTGATGGGTTGTCAATTAAATATCAATATCGCCGTAAAAGAAATCAAAATCCCATCTGTTTCGTTTCCTTTTCGTG
>JAJQCL010000187.1 GCA_021202715.1 Lachnospiraceae bacterium | reverse complement strand
AGAGCGGACATATCCCCTCCTACCGGGGGGCAAAGAAGCCCTGCAACTGCGGAAATATCGGCTGCATGGAGCAGATCGGCAGCGCCACCGGCATCGCGCAGAAGGCAGTGGAGCTGATGGAGGAGACAGACTGGCCTTCGGCGCTCCGCACCTGTCCGCATGTGACAGCCCGCGATGTCATGATGCTCCATGGCCAGGGAGATGCGATCGCCGATGCTACGATTGAGGCGGTCGTCGATGCTCTGGGGCGGGGTATGGCTACCATCGGCTGTGTCCTTGATCCGGAGGTCTTTGTTGTCGGCGGCGGCGTCAGCAAGGCCGGACAGTGGCTGATGGACGCGCTGGAAGAGCGCTTCGAGCGCTATGCCTTTCATGCCTGCCGCGGCAGCCATGTGATCGCGGCGACCCTGGGCAATGACGCCGGGATCTACGGGGCGGCGGCGTTGGCTCTGCAGGAAGAATAATAGACAAAAACAGAATCGGAAAATTTGGATCCTCTGAGAAATGGACGGGCAATCCGTCTGATTTTCAGAGGATTTTTTTGATGAATGATACAGGCAGGTGAACTTGTATCCACCTGCCTGTATCGTTAGGCCAGAGTCTGCAGCTTGCGGCTGTGTTCCGAGACAACCTTCTTAAGGATGTCTACGTCTTCCTGTGTTGCTTCCGCCTGTACAGCGCTGCCCGCGTAGCGCCGATAGGTCGATGTGTAGCAGGCTTCGATATTCTGCAGTCGGGGAAGAACGTCGTTTTCCAGTAATAGCTCGATGCTTTTGGTTCGGTCCTCCAGCGGCCGGAGCTTGGTGTCCAGCATCTGTGAGAGCGCCAGCAGATCTTCGTTGGACAGGGATGCCATATTGTGTCTCCTTCCTGTGGCAGTCAATTGCTTTACGAACTCCATTATACCGGTTCGCGCACCGGAATACCAGTGACTTTTTGTCCCAAATATCAAAACTTTCCAAAAGAATAGAGTGTGCGTTAGCTTTCACCCCGCCGCCACAAACCGCCCCACCAGGCAGGCCAGCAGGAACGCGCACAGATCCACGGTCACGATGGTAGCTCCTACGGGGGTGCCTCCGAGAATCGAGAGAAGCAGTCCGAGCAGGGTGCAGACCACGGAGAATACGGCCGAACAGATGGTAACGTGCAGAAAGCTGTGGCACAGTCGCATGGCGGACAGAGCCGGGAAGATGACCAGAGCCGAGATCAGCAGAGAGCCGACCAGGTTCATGGCCAGCACGATGATTACGGCGATGACGACGGCGATGCCGAGATTGCAGGCTTCCGTATTGGTGCCGGAGGCCCGGGCGAAGCTCTCATCGAAGGTCACTGCGAAGAGCCGGTTATAGAAGAGGACGAACGCAGCCACCACCAGAAGGGAGAGAACCACGCACAGACGCACCTCCGCCGTGGTCAGCGTCAGGATGGAGGTGGAGCCGAACAGGGTGCCGCACACATCCCCGGACAGGTTGGTGCTGGTGGAGAAAAGGTTCATCACCAGATAGCCGATCGCCAGCGCGCCCACGGAGAGCATGGCGATGGCCGCGTCACCGCGGATCTTTGCATTCTGCCCGCTGCGCAGCAGGAGGACGGCGCAAATGACCGTGACGGGAAGAACCAGGAGCATGTCGTTCGATAGGTTCAGCACGGCCGAGATGGCGATTGCGCCAAAGGCCACGTGGGAGAGACCGTCTCCGATGAAGGAGAGGCGCTTGAGCACCAGGGTCACACCCAGCAGGGAAGAGCAGAGGGCGATGAGTACGCCGACGATCAGGGCGTACTGGACAAATGGGTACGACAGGTAAAAGGCCAGCGTTTCGAAGATGTCGCTCATTGTACGTTCCCTCCCTTCGCGGTCAGATAGCTTCCTGATTCGCTTTGGAGAAATTCCTGGCGTGTTCCGAAGAAGACCGGATGGCCGATATGCAGAACGTGACTGGCATAAGTGACGGCAGCCCGCAGATCGTGGGAGATCATGAGGATGGTCATGCCGTCTTTTTTATTAAGCTCCTTCAGCAGCTCATACATCTCTTCGGTCGTCCGCGGATCCAGACCCGCGACCGGTTCGTCCAGCAAAAGAACCCGCCGGGCGGCACAGAGAGCCCGGGCCAGAAGTACCCGTTGCTGTTGACCGCCGGATAATTCCCGGTAGCAGCGTTCAGCCAGGGGCAGGATATCCATGCGCTCCATGGCCTGTCTGGCCAGCGCCTTTTCTTCTTTGTTATAAAACGGGCGTGCGCCGCAGCGTCCTTGGCAGCCGGAGAGGACGATCTCCCGGACAGAGGCCGGAAAATCTCTCTGGGCGACCGTCTGCTGGGGCAGATAGCCGATCTCCCGACGGTCCAGTCCCTCGTCGAGAATGATGCGTCCGCGTACCGGGGACTGCAGATGAAGCAGCGTACGTACCAGCGTAGACTTGCCGGAGCCGTTCTCTCCGATAATATACAGATAATCCCCGGCCTGAACGGAAAAATTCAGCGGGGCAAGGATTTCTTTTCCGGCGTATCCCAGAACCAGATCCTGACAGGTAATCAGAGCCATAATCTCTCTCTTTTCATCACATGATTTATGTTTGAATTTGAAAATCGTTTTCATATTATAACAGCATTCGCGGGGATGTCAATATGAAAATGGTTTTCATTTTTTGCGGTCTGTCACATATGAAAGTCGAAAGCTCCGTGTTTTTAGAACTCTCACCATTTTACTCGTCCAATGTCCGGGACATTCAGAGCATATCGTTGCATAAAACGTCACAAAATGGTATACTCACAGCATCTGATTGTGTTGAAAAAGGCAACGCTTTGGAACGATTATTCGAGATCTGTGAGAGGAGAGACAAGGTGAAACAGTACGATGTCGCAGCACTTGGCGAATTGCTGATCGACTTTACGGAGCAGGGGATGAGCGGGCAGGGAAATCCTGTCTTCGAGGCGAACCCCGGCGGTGCTCCCTGCAATGTGCTGGCGATGCTGAGCCGCCTGGGTCATCGCACCGCCTTCCTGGGCAAGGTGGGCGACGATCTGTTCGGCCAGCAGCTGGAGACGGCATTGCGGGAGGCGGGGATCGAGACCCGTGGATTAAGGAAAAATGCGGAGATTTCCACGACGCTGGCCTTTGTGCATACGCTGCCGGACGGAGACCGGGAGTTCTCCTTTTACCGGAATCCCGGCGCGGATATGACGCTGACGGAAGATGATCTCGAGGTAGAACTGCTGGAGGAGTGCCGGATCTTTCATTTCGGCACGCTGTCCATGACGCACGAGGGCTGCCGGGGTGCGACATATTGCGCGGTCGAACGAGCGAAGTCGGCCGGGGCGATCATCTCCTTCGACCCCAACCTGCGGGAAAGCCTGTGGAGCAATCCGGAGGAGGCCCGGGCGCAGATCCTGTATGGTCTGGGACAGTGCGACATCCTCAAGATCTCAGATAATGAGATCATCTGGCTTACCGGTGAGACCGACTATGATCGGGGCGTGGCCTGGATCCGGGAGCGGTTTGACATTCCGCTGGTTCTTGTGTCTCTGGGACGGGAAGGGAGTCTGGCTTTTCAGGAAGGACAGCGTATCGAGGTGCCTGCCTTCCTCACGCCTCACACCGTAGAGACGACCGGCGCCGGAGATACTTTCTGTGCCTGTATCCTGCATGAGGTGTTGGCCCACGGCTGGAGAATTTATACCGGTGAGGAACTGACGGAGATGCTTCATTTCGCCAATGCCGCTGCTTCAATCATTACGACCCGCAAGGGAGCGCTCCGCGTCATGCCGACGGAAGAAGAGGTGTGGGCGCTGATGGGAGAATAGGGAAGACAACATTGGAATTTTTTGAAAATGTGGTTGCATTTTCCCGGAGAATCATGTAGTATACTCCCGGCGGTTTTTCCGTCGCAGACAGTTCGTGACCATCCTGTCTATAAACAAAACTAGGGAGATTGAAGCGCTCTGCCGCTGAGGCTGCGGCGTAAGAGGTCAGTTTGTATGCGCAGGGGCGCGACAGGTTTTTATGGCTTACGCCATACGCGCCCCGCGCGGGCGAGCAGGAGGCGAAAAAAGCCGCCTCCTGCTCGATTGTATGGGCACGCGAAGAGCGTGCCCTTTTTCGTCACAGGCAGCTCCAGTCCTTCGATCTCCGCGGAAAGGAGTATCATGCAAAGATACGCGAAAATCACGGAAAAGAATCCCCGGGAGATTGTCCTGCTCCGGGGCCAGGGGTGCCGCTACCGGCGCTGCACCTTCTGCGACTACTACGAGGACGCTTCACCGGATGCGGAAGAGAACCTGCGCATCAATCGTCAGGCGCTGGCACAGGTGACGGGCGAGTACGGCGTCCTGGAGGCCATCAATTCCGGGTCCTTTACGGAACTGGATCCGGCGACCGTGGACTGTCTTGAGGCAACTTGCCGGAAACGGGGGATCCATACCCTGCATCTGGAGTGCCATTGGCTGTACCGCCGGGAGATTCCCGCCATGAGGCAGCGTTTTCAGACCGTCGGCGTCACGCTGCGCATCAAGCAGGGGGTAGAGACCTTCGATCCCGTATACCGGGAACAGGTGATGAAGAAGGGCATCCGCGAGACGGATCCGGCGAAAATTGCCGAGGGCTTTGACGAGTGCTGCCTGCTTCTTGGTCTGCCTGGTCAAACGACAGAGTCCATGCGGACGGACATCGAGACGGGACTGGCCCATTTCGATCGGGTCTGCGTCAATCTGATGACGGAAAATGGTGCGCCGCTGCAGCCGGACGCCGCCGTACGGGCCTGCTTCCTTCGAGACGTGGAACCGTTTTACCGGGACAATCCGCGGGTGGATATCCTCCGGGAAAATACGGATTTCGGCGTGGGAGGTGAAGAGCATGAATGAGCTATTGCTGATTGCTTCTCTGGTCCTTATCTACGGGAGCGTCATTCTTTTTTACCGCTTCTTCGGCCGGGAGGGGCTGTACTGCTTTAATGCGCTGGTCACCGTGCTGGCCAATATTGAAGTGCTGTTGATCATCGATGCCTTCCACATGGAAATGACTCTGGGAAATGTACTCTTCGCCAGTACATTTCTTGTGACAGATATTCTCAGCGAGAATCACGGAAAGAAAGCGGCTAACCGGGCCGTGATCCTGGGCGTTTTGGCTTCGGCATTTTTCATCGTCATCTCGCAGATGTGGCTGCGTTACATTCCCAGCGACAGCGACTGGGCGATGGAGGCCTTTCAGACAATCTTCTCCAATACGCCCCGCCTGGTGTTCGCCTCGCTGATCGTCTATGCGATCACGCAGGCCGGTGACGTGTGGCTCTATCACTGGTGGTGGGCCTGGACGGAGAAGCGGCTGGGAGACGCCAGAAAGGGTCTGTGGCTGCGCAACAACGGTTCCACACTGATTTCTCAGTTTTGCAACAGTCTGTTATATACATTTTTTGCTTTTTACGGGATGTATACGCTGGACACGCTGTTTTCGATTGTTCTCTCCAGCTATGTCATTTTTATTGTCACCAGCCTGCTGGACACGCCGGTGGTCTATCTGTGTCGGAGGATTCATGAAAAACAGGAAGGAAAAACGGCTTCCTGAGAGAGCGGTCAGCCGTTTCCTGATCGATTTGAAATTCCCGGAAGAACGGTTTACAAATGCGCTTCCATCCGCTACAATAAGGACTGGTCTGAAAAAATGACCGTTCGTTGCGGCGGACGTCACAAAACAGTCGATCAGGGCGACAGAGTACGATTTGCTGCCCGTATCATTTGATGTAAAAGGGAGAGACGGCTATGCTTGTCGAGATCCGGGACGGAACCGTGTCCAGGCAGGGACGGGAGGTGCTGTCTCATGTTGATTTTGAAATTCACGGAACCGAGAAGATTGAGGTCGTGGGGCGCAACGGAGCCGGAAAGACGACGCTGCTTCAGGTGCTGGCCGGCGAGCTTCCTCTGGAAGAAAATGCCCGGAATCCGGCGTCCGGACTGAACTTTTCCCGCGCCGTCACCGTGGGAATGCTGCGCCAGCAGCCGGTGGAACACCCGGAATGGACGGTGGAAGAGCTTTGCCGGAGGGATTTCCCAGAGGCTGAGTGGGAGGGAACTGTCTGGGAATATGACCGGCTCTTTACCGGATTCGGATTTTCCATGGCGGATAAGGAGAAGCATCTCGCGCAGTTTTCCGGCGGTGAGCAGACGAAGATCGCTTTTATCCGGCTGCTCCTGGCGAAGCCGGATGTGCTGCTTCTGGATGAGCCGACGAATCACCTGGATATCAAATCCGTGCAATGGCTGGAAGGATATCTCCGGGATTACGACCGGGCGGTGGTTATGGTCTCCCACGCCCGCTATTTCCTTGACGAGATAGCCGACGTCGTGTATGAGGCGGAGGGCGGGACGCTGGCCCGCTATCCGGGAAATTACACGAACTATCGACAGGAAAAGCAG
>JAJQCL010000104.1 GCA_021202715.1 Lachnospiraceae bacterium | reverse complement strand
TAGCAATAGTACGTTACTTCTCCAAAATATTCCTGCCAAAGTTTCAATACCTCATCATTTCTCGCCTCAATAATTCGCATAATATTTCTCAGAGTATGTTCGGGGATCTTGGAATTATTGTTGCATAAATAACATTTGCCTGCGCCTGTAATCCAGATTTTGGTCGCATTCGGAGAAGGATTTCCCTTTGAAACATGGACATGTACCGGTTCCAGCGGTTTATTCTCATTTGTCCAGAAATAAACCCAGTATCCGCCTATTTTAAAGACCTGAGGCATTTTCAAAGCCTCCTTCCTGCGAAAACTCTAAGATCAAATGAGCCGTAGACCGAATAATTCCCTCAAATTTTTTTATCTCTTTATCCTCAAATTGATATACATCTTCCCATTCATATTTGGGGAGCCAACAGGTAGCGTGCCAGAAGCAATATTCCTCATCGGGCTTTTCAATATAAACTTTAACGGTTCCGTTTTTTTGCATATCGGAATGAACGATTTCTGTTCCGTCATTTAAAGTCATAAATGGATACATCATTTTTATCACCTCGCATGGAGCGTCAAAACAGTCAAGCGTTACGGCCAAGTCAATCACGACACATAATCAAAACCCCAGCGATTCTCCCACCAGAACCACCTTGAAACGTCCTTTGACCCGCGAATAGCGCGTGGTCAAAAACTGGCAGCAGATCGTGTCCTCGACCATGCAGTTCATGCAGGTCCCGACCTTACGGCAGGGAATATCAAAATCAAAGCGCTGGGCGTTGACCGGAGCCGCCAGGTTCCTGGCTCGCAGCATCGCTTCATCCAGGTTTTTTGTCACCTTATTCATGCCCACAACCAGAAGCACATGAGCGGGGCCATAGCAGTAGGCCGCCAGACGATTGGCATTTCCATCGATGTTCACCAGAACGCCGTCCTCGGTCATCGCGTTGGTGCTTCCCAGAAAATAATCGCAGGACAGCGCCTGATGCTGGATCTCCTGATATTCCTCAGGGCTTCCCGCAGCCGCCCGGTCCAGGACCCTGTAAGGACCGCAGCGGACCGCCTCCAGCACACCCACTTCATCAAGCGTGGCCGACCCGCCCCAGCTCACAGAACATCCCTCGGGGAGTAACTCCAGCACCTTCTCCAGCGCTTCCCCGCGGGTCGGCACATACCAGGCGTCCATGTTTCTCTTCTCCAGTGCGCGGGCCACCTTCTCACCCAGTGCCTCATTTCTCATTTCCATCGGTGTCATGATGATTTCCTCCATATTTTCAGTGAAATAGTCATCGGTTTACTCGATCATTGCAGACCCTCTTGCAGGATCCGCTTATTCACTCAAGACCCTGTCTTTGCCGCTGACATCCTCCGGCGAACGGTACACCTGCCGCCGCAGCCACTCCAGGATCACTTCGTAGTTCTCCGCCCGGTGCGGAAAGCAACAGCCGGTGCAGTCTTTGACAATTCCCTTCTTTGTCTCGACGAAGACCGGATCCCCGGGACACTGCGTCCGCAGATAGAAGGGACAGTAGCAGAACAGACAATTCAGCTCCTCGATCCCCTCATGGCAGGGGTAATATTGGCAGTCATGGTTGGCAAAAAATCGATATGAGTTGTCCATGAAACGTCCTCCCCGTATACTCGGATTGCATCCACCGCAGGCTGTCCAGGCCGCCGTGTCCCTACAGATTCACCTGCCCCGGCTCCAGGGCGCGCCGCTGCGTTATTTCGCGGGCCAGCGGCCCGAATTCCTTCGAAGTCAGATCTAGGTCCTGTTTCAGGATCCAGTCACAGGCCTCCGAAGCCTCTTTCAGAGTCTGCGCGTCATTGTAAATGTCCCCAATCGTAAACTCCAGATTCCCGCTCTGGCGGATGCCGAAGAGATCTCCCGGGCCCCGCAGCTTCAGGTCTTCCGCAGCGATCTCAAATCCGTCGTTAGACTTCCCCAGAATCTGCAGGCGGCGGTTCTGTTCAGCATCCCCGGAGGCGTCGATGAAGATGCAGTACGACTGAGCCTGTCCCCGCCCGACGCGGCCCCGCAGCTGGTGAAGCTGCGCCAGTCCGAAGCGCTCGGCATTTTCAATCATCATCACGGTGGCGTTCGGCACATTGACGCCCACCTCCACCACCGTGGTGGAGACGAGAATCTGTATGTCTCCCGCCTGAAATGCCTCCATGCGGGCATTTTTCTCCCGCGGACGCATCCGCCCATGGAGCGTCTCAATCTGCAGGCCCGGCAGAGACGCCCGCAGCTTCTCCGCATAGTCCAGCACGTTCTCTGCCTCCATCTCCTCGCTGGTCTCCACCAGGGGGCAGATGACATAGGCCTGATGCCCGGCTTCCACCTGCTTGCGCAGGAATTCATAAGCTTTGGGGCGAAATGTCGTATCGACGACACAGTTTTTGATCGGACGGCGCCCGACCGGCATCTCATCAACGAGGGAAATATCCAGGTCCCCATAGAGGATGATGGCCAGTGTGCGGGGGCTCGGCGTCGCGCTCATCACGAGGATATGAGGCTCCTGTCCCTTGGCCGCCAGCTCTTCTCGCTGATGAACACCGAACCGGTGCTGCTCGTCGGTGACGACCAGAGCCAGGTTGTCATAAACAACCTTTTCCTGAATCAGTGCATGCGTGCCGATCACGATGTCCGCCTCATGATTTTCGATGGCCACGTAAGCCTGCCGCCGTTCCGATGCTTTCAGGGAACCGGTCAGCAGCACACAGCGCACAGGGAGCCCGCACCGTGCATACAACTCCGTAAAAGAGGCATAATGCTGCGCCGCCAGAACCTCCGTGGGCGCCATGATGGCTCCCTGAAGACCATTTTCCGCGGCCGCCGTCAACGCCAGCTGCGCCAGGACGGTCTTGCCGGAGCCCACGTCTCCCTGAATCAGACGATTCATCAGGGTCGGCCCTTCCAGATCCTCCCGGATCTCCTGCCAGACCCTCTTCTGCGCGCCGGTCAGCTCGTAGCCAAGACCCGCCCGCAGCTGTTCCTCCCAGCTGTGCCGCGAAAAATCATAGAGGTTGTGCCGCTCCTCCCGCTGCTCCTTCCAGCGGCGTATACCGAGAAGGAAGAAGAGAAATTCGTCAAAGACCAGACGCCGGCGGGCCGTCAGCATCTCCTTCTCATCCCGGGGAAAATGAATCCTCTCGATGGCAGTCTTCCATTCAACCAGATCATACCGGACCCGAAGAGATTCCGGCAGAAATTCCGGCCGCGGCTCCAGGGAATCCAGCGCCCCGCGCAGGATTTTGGAGAAGATTTTCGCGGAGAGCGTCCCCGTCATCGCATAGACCGGCTGCAGCGTCTTTTGTCTGGCTGCGTACTCCTCCTCGGTGAAGAGCTTTGGCTGCTCCATTGTGATGCCGTAACGGCTTCGCATGAGCTTCCCCCGGACGATCCGCCGGTCGCCGCGGTGCAGCATATTTTTCAAATACGGCATCCGGAACCACGTCAGGCGCACCGTGCCGGTACCGTCCCCGAATGAAACGATGGTGCGCACCAACTTGCCCGTCCGCAGGTTCTGAGGCGCAGACAGGAACTCGCCCCGAATGGCACAGATCTGTCCGGATTCCGCCTCCTCCACGGACACAATCTCCCCGAAGGTATCGTAACGGACCGGAATATGCCGCAGCAGATCACCAACGGTCTCAATCCCCATCTTCCGCAGCGTCTGCGCCGTCTTCTCGCCGACGCCGCGGCAAACCGTTATATCATCACTCTCCCGCATCCGGTCATTCACCTCCCGTCTCATATCCCATAAAATCGAGTAGGAGGCGGCTTTTTTGCCCCCTGCTTGACTGCGCGGGGCGTGTCTGGCGTTAGCCGGAAAACACCTTTCGCGCTCTGTGCATAGAACCCTTAAAAAAGCGCCGCGCCCGAAGGGTCATGGCCCCGGCGTCGGCGCTTTCACGCATGATTTTTCATTTTGACGGACTTTTACGATACGAAACGACATTCATTTTCTGCATTCCGGCCGTGCAATCCGGTCATTCTGCGGAGACAATGTAGTAATAGATCGGCTGTCCGCCGTAGTGTACCTCCACATCACAGTCCGGATACCGTTCCTCGATCGTCTCTTCAAGGATTTCGGCCTGCTCCCCGCGGATATCCTGTCCGTAATAGATACTGATCAGCTCGGTCTCCTCATCCACCAGTGCGGCGATCGTGTCCTCCACCACGGAGTTGACGGTATCACCCACCGCGAGGAGGGCGGAATGATCGCCCAGACCCATGATATCTCCCTCATGGATCTCCTGATCATCGATCGTCGTGGTGCGCACCGCGTAGGTCACCTCGCCGGTCTTCACCATCTCCATACTCTCCGTCATCTGCTGCCGATTCTCCTCCGTGCTGCGCACCGGGGAGAAATTGATCAGCGCCGTGATCCCCTGAGGAATGGATTTCGAGGGAATGACCACCACCTGTTTATCCTTCACCAGCTTCGCCGCCTGTTCCGCGGCCAGAATGATATTTTTATTATTGGGGAAGATATAGACCACATCCGCATTGACCTGTTCGATCGCCTCCAGCACATCCTCCGTGCTGGGGTTCATGGTCTGTCCCCCCTCGATCAGACGGTCCACATTCATTCCCGTCAGGATCTCCGCCAGCCCTTCGCCAATCGACACCGAGACAAAGCCCACCGGTTTCCGGGGCTCTTCCTTCGCGGCCTTCGCCGCTTCCTCCGCCGCCTTCTGTTCGGCCGCGATGCGGGAGGCGTCGCGGATCAGCTTCTCCTCGTGCTCCTCACGCATATTGTCGATCTTCATGCGCGACAGACTGCCGTAGGTCAGCGCCCGAGAGAGCGCCTGCCCGGGATCGTTGGTGTGTACATGCACCTTAACGATCTCATCGGCGGCCACCAGCACGATCGAGTCACCGATCGACTCCAGAAATCCCTTGAAATCGCGCTCCGTCTTCTCGTCAAATTCTTTTTCCAGATTGATAATGAACTCCGTGCAGTAGCCGAATTTGATCTCGCCCAGGTTCTCCGTATCCGCCACGACCCGCTCCGTCCGCGGCGCCGTCACGGGCTTCTCCGCGGCGATCTCGACCGTCTTGCCCCGCATGCCGTCCAGACATCCCTTGACGACCTGCATCAGCCCCTGGCCGCCGGAATCCACGACACCGGCCTGTTTCAGTACGGGCAGAAGCTCCGGCGTATTTGCCAGCACCTCATCTCCACAGACAATCACCTGCTCCAGCAGATCATCCAGCTCGATCTCCGGTGACTCCGCCACGATCTCCTGCATCTTGTCTGCCATGCCACGAGCCACGGTCAGGATCGTGCCCTCCTTGGGCTTCATGACCGCCTTGTATGCGGTCTCCGTCGCACGCTGGAAAGCGCGGGCTGCTACCTCAGGTGTGATCGCCTCCACATCCTGAATCTCCTTCGTGAAGCCGCGCAGCAGCTGGGAGAGAATGACGCCGGAATTGCCCCGGGCGCCCCGCAGGGAGCCCGAAGAGATGGCCTTCGCCAGCCGGGCAATGGTCGGCTCTTCGATCGCCGTGACTTCCTTCACGGCCGACAGGATCGTCAGCGTCATATTTGTTCCTGTATCCCCATCCGGCACGGGAAATACGTTCAGATCATTAATCCATTCTTTGTTATTCTCGAGATTCTTTGCGCCGGCCAGAAATGCCTGCTTCAGCATCTCGGCGTCCATTGTCTTTATCGCCACAGTCTCATACCTCACGGGGATCAGTCAATCACCCGCACTCCTTCCACATAAATATTAATCTTATTGACAGGAATCCCCGTAAATTCCTGTACCTTATACTGCACGTTCTCGATGAGGTTGTCCGAGACTGTGCTGATATTCACACCATAAGAGACGATGACATGAAAATCGATCTGTATCTGATTGTCCTCCACAGTCACATTGATCCCGTTGGTCAGGCTCTCCATCTTCAACAGCTTGACCAGGCCGTCCTTCATACTGATCGACGCCATCCCCACGATGCCGAAGCACTCCACTGCGACCGTCCCCGCGTACTTGGCAATCACGTCCGTATCGATGACGATCTCACCCATGGCGTTGGTGATCTTGCACTTCATAGTGTCTCCTCCTGTTCCTTTTATGTTTTACACGATGATCGGGGCAAATCCCCTCTTCGTCTGCCGCTCCGTATTGTCAGACATGCAGACGACAGGAAATATTCGTTTCAAAGCCATTTTCTATTTTTACTTAGTTAAGCTCATTCAGTATACCCTGTTTCCTCTCCAAAAGCAAGACCATCCGGGGGACACTTGTCAAGATAATTTTGAGATTCTCTCTAAATTGATGTACCAGTGGTAGAAAAGTCGCCCAACACCTCATGTCATATACCTTTCATAGTAGCCACTGTCAATCTGCCGTTCCAGTTCACGCTTTGAAAGATGCTCTTTAATACGCATATTCATATAAAATATACGTTCGTCCATCGTCTTGCAGGCTGACATGATTTTCAGATGG
>JAJQCL010000173.1 GCA_021202715.1 Lachnospiraceae bacterium | reverse complement strand
CTTTTCTGCATGCTATATTTTTATATTCACGCTTCAGCGGCTGGCCGCCGTCTCTTTCCACGGTGAAAACAGCCGCTCCACGCTTCGCGTTGCTGCGGCTGCGGGCGGTATTCGCAATCCGGGCCACAGCCCTCCTTGCTCATATCGCCCTGCCCGTCCGATGTCCAGCCGCTGTACCGTGCAAGCACGTTTCAGCGGCTGGCCGCCGTCCGGGTTTTCCCCGTTACATCATTCCCATGTTGGGGTCGGCTGCAGGCGCGGGGGCGGGTTCTTTGATCGTGGCAACGACGGACTCGGTGGTGAGCAGCGTAGAAGCCACGCTGGTGGCGTTCTGCAGAGCGCTCCGGGTCACCTTGGCGGGATCCAGAATACCAGCCTGAACCATATCCACATACTCCTCATGCAGCGCATCGAAGCCATAGCCTTCCTGAGACTCCTTCACCTTGCTGACGATGACGGCGCCCTCCAGGCCCGCATTGGCAGCGATGGTATACAACGGAGCTTCCAGAGCTTTCAGGACCACATTGGCGCCGGTCTTCTCGTCGCCGTCCATCTCGGCAGCCATCTTGGCCACTTCCTTGGCCGCATGGATATAAGCAGATCCGCCTCCGGCGATGATGCCTTCCTCCACGGCAGCCTTCGTAGCAGCCAGGGCATCCTCCATGCGCATCTTGGCTTCCTTCATCTCGGTCTCGGTCGCAGCACCCACACGGATCACGCCGACACCACCGGACAGCTTCGCCAGTCTCTCCTGCAGCTTCTCTTTATCGAATTCGGACGTGGTCTCCGCCAGGTTGGCCCTGATCTGCGCGATCCGATCCTGGATATCCTTCGCGGAGCCCAGGCCGTCCACGATGATGGTGTTCTCCTTAGTGACTTTGACGGAACGGGCACGTCCCAGCTGATCCATGGTGGCGTCCTTGAGGGACAGTCCCAGATCATCGGAGATCACGGTACCGCCGGTCAGGATGGCGATATCCTGCAGCATCTCTTTTCTGCGGTCGCCATAGCCGGGTGCCTTAACGCCAACAACATTGAAAGTGCCGCGCAGCTTGTTGACGATCAGGGTCGTAAGAGCCTCACCCTCGATGTCCTCAGCGATGATCAGAAGCTTGGCGCCGCTCTGCACGATCTGCTCCAGCAGAGGCAGGACCTCCTGCACATTGCTGATCTTCTTATCGGTAATCAGGATAAAGGGATCCTGCAGTTCCGCTTCCATCTTCTCCATGTCGGTGCACATATACGCGGAAATGTAGCCGCGGTCGAACTGCATGCCTTCCACCAGATCCAGCTCGGTCTGCATGGTCTTGGACTCCTCGATGGTGATGACACCATTGCCGGACACCTTCTCCATGGCCTCGGCCACCATTTCACCCACGGAATCATCGCTGGCGGAAATCGCCGCCACGCGGGCGATCTGCTCCTTGCCGCTGATCGGCTGACTCATACGGGAGATCGCTTCCACCGCCGTATCGGTGGCCTTCTTCATGCCCTTTCTCAGGATGATGGGGTTGGCTCCGGCCGCCAGGTTCTTCATGCCTTCATTGACCATGGCCTGCGCCAGCACGGTCGCGGTGGTGGTTCCGTCACCGGCTACATCGTTGGTCTTGGAAGCCACTTCCTTGATCAGCTGTGCGCCCATATTTTCAAAGGAATCCGCCAGCTCGATCTCCTTGGCGATGGTCACACCGTCATTGGTGATCAGCGGAGCGCCATAGGACTTGTCAAGAACGACATTTCTTCCCTTCGGTCCCAGGGTAACACGCACGGTATCTGCCAGCTGATTTACGCCGGACTCCAGAGCTTTTCTGGCTTCGGCACCATATTTAATTTCTTTTGCCATTGGAATCAATCCTCCTAAATCATCAATTTATATTCTGTTTTTTCCGCAGACGGCCATTCCATCCGCGGAGGTTCTGTCTTCATGTTCTTCATGCATCCGGCTCGCGGATACTGTCACGAAACAGGGGCGGCTCAGTCCTCGATGATGGCCACGATGTCGCTCTGCTTCACGACGATATAGGTCTCCTCATCCAGCGTCACTTCCGTGCCGGCATACTTGGAGAAAATGACCTGATCGCCGGGCTTTACTTCCATGACGATCTCTTTGCCGTCGACAACACCGCCGGGGCCCGCCGCAATGACTTCGGCCTGCTGAGGCTTCTCCTTCGCACCGCCGGGAAGCACAATGCCCGATTTCGTGGTCTCTTCCGCTACTAACTGCTTTAATACGACCTTGTCGCCCAAAGGTTTCAAATTCATGATTCATACCTCCTGATCTTCTTCTTTTTGTTAGCACTCATTTCGTCCGAGTGCTAACTTCTGCGTATATATTATTCATTCGCCCCTGAAAAAGCAATGCCATCAATTTGTTTCATTCGCGCTTATTTCGGAGTTTTACGATCCCTAACTCTTTTTTTCTTTTGTTTTCACGTTATTTCACATTTTCCTCTTTTCAAGAGGTTCTTTTTATATTACAATACTTCCATCTGGTGTTTTTCAGTCTTGTATTGATAAAGAAAGGATGATTTTCATGAAGAAGCGTTTTAAGAAGTTATTTGCATTCACGGCTGTCGTTGCGGCTGTGGGCGCTGTAGGCGCCTGGCTCTTTAAAAACGACAAGCTGCCCTTTGGCGCGGACAAAGAAGAACCCGATGATCTGGACGAGGACGATTTCGATGAAGATCTGAAAGATCTCTTCGATGATTTCCAGGAATCACCGGCGGAAGAGGACAAGGCCAACGAAGAAGAAGAGCCTACGGAAGAAGAGGCTCCCGCCGCGGAGGAAGCGTCTGCGGAAGAAGAGACTCCCGCCGCGGAGGAAGAGCCTGCGGAAGAAGAAGCTCCCGCCGCGCAGGAAGAACCCGCCGCGCAGGCAGAAGCCGAATAAACTCCTTACGCGGCCCTACGCAATCGAGTAGGAGGCGGCTTTCTCGCCTCTTACTCGCCTGCGCGGGCTGCGTCCGGCGGCAGCCGGAAAAATCCTTACGCGGCCCTGCGCACTGAAAGGCCACCGTTTCATACAGACGAAACGGCGGCCTCTTTTATTCTCTCTTTCCGCCCCTCAGGCCATTTCCTTCGTACTCCAGGCCTCCTGCAATATCTGAACGCCCCGGCAAATCTCCTCTTCTTCGAGATTGGCATATCCCAGAATTACCGTATGGCTCTCCGCCGGTTTCAGGAAATAGGCGGAGAGACCGTACACGCGCACCCCCGCCTGCGCCGCCCGGGCAATCAGCGTCTCCTCCCTCTCGCCCCGGCAGGATTCCAGAAGCAGCTGCAGCCCGGCCATTTGCCCGCTGATACGAAAATCCTTCCGCAGAGGCTCCAGCGCTTCCAGAAGCGCATCGTGCTTGTTTCGGTAAATGCCCCGCATCCGGTTCAGATGCCGCTCAAAATATCCTTCTTCCAGGAACCGGGCCAGAATTTCCTGATCCACCCGCGACACAGTGGAAGCATAGAAGCCGCAAACCTCATCATAGCGGCGGTTCAGCTCCTCCGGAAGCACCATGTAGCTGACCCGAATGGCCGGAGCAACCGCCTTGGAGAAGGTGCCGATATAGATCACCCGCCCCGCATAATCAGAACCACAGAGAGCCGGGATGGGACGGCCCCGGTAACGGAATTCACTGTCATAATCGTCCTCGATCAGATAGCGGCCCGGCACTTCCACCGACCAGTTCAGGATCTCCCGGCGACGCGAGACGGACATCACTGCCCCGGTAGGGAATTGATGCGAAGGCATGATGTAGGCCATATCAGCGCCGGACTGCGCCAGCAGATCTGCCCGCATGCCGCTGCGGTCGATCGCCACGGGCAGGATGTCATGCCCCAGACTCTGCAGCACGCGACTGGCCTGCCGATAGGTGGGGTCCTCCATGGCGATCCGCCGCTTTCCGGTGATCTGCCACAGGAGCATCAGTAAATACTCACTGCCGGCTCCCACCACAATCTGCTCCGGCCGACAGTGAATACCGCGGGAGGCCCGCAGATAATCGCAGATGGCTCCGCGCAGCTTCTGTTCCCCGCGGGGAAGACCGCTGGCGAAAAACTCGCGGTTCCCCTCCTGCAGCGTCTCCCGGGACAGCTTCCGCCAGACGCTGAACGGAAAATGTCCCAGATCGATGCCGCGGGGCGAGAAATCAAGCATTCCCTCTTCCCGCTCCTCCCCGGAGGCTTCCAGGAGCAGTTCCGTTTCCTCCGAACCGCGTTCCGGCATTGACAACAGAGACTCCACCTCCGCCGCATAATAACCCCGGCAGGGCCTTGCCTCCAGATATCCCTCCGCCACCAGCTGATCGTAGGCCAGCTGCGTGGTGCTGCGGCTGACCGACAGCTTCTCCGCCAGCTGTCTGGTCGAGGGCAGCTTCTCCCCGGCGCCGATGCGTCCCTCCTGAATCTCCTTCTTGATAAAACAATAAATCTGCTCGTAATAGGGAGCAGATTTATTGTCGGTGAAGGGAATCATCAGATCGATCATGACGACCTCCTCCTTCTTATCTGTGTTGCCCAAAACCGGCTTCACACCTTATTTCTTCGCATCCAGCTTAAAAGAGCTCTTCAGGGAAACAATGCGGTTGAACACCGGCGCGCCCGGCTGCGAATCCTTCGAATCCACACAGAAATATCCGTTGCGGACGAACTGGAAGCGGTCTCCAACCTCCGCTTTCGCCAGCTCCGGCTCCACATAACAGTTTTCCCGTACCACGAGAGAACGGGGATTCAGATTCAGGGTGCCGTCCTCCGCCAGCAAACCCTTCTCTTCATCCACGATGTTCTCATAAAGACGGGCTGTCACCCGCGTGGCCGTGGCTGCCGCCACCCAGTGGATCGTCCCCTTTACTTTCCGGCCGTTAAAGCCGCTGCCGCTCTTCGTCTCCGGATCATAGGTGCAGTGGATCACCGTGATCTCACCCTTCTCATCCTTCTCGAAGCTCTGGCAGGTCACGAAGTAGGCATTCATCAGGCGGACTTCATTGCCCGGGAACAGACGGAAATATTTCCGGGGCGGATTCTCCATGAAATCTTCCCTCTCAATATACAACTCCCGCCCGAAGGGCACCGTACGGCTGCCCAACGCCTCATTCTCCATATTGTTGGGCGCTTCCAGATACTCGATCTGGCCTTCCGGATAGTTGTCGATGACGACCTTCACCGGATCCAGTACTGCCATCATCCGCGGCCGGCTCATTTTCAGATCCTCACGAATACAATATTCGAGCATCGGCATCTCCGCGGTGCTCTGACTCTTGCTGACGCCGCAGAGCTCCACAAACCGCTGAATGGATTCCGGCGTATAGCCGCGGCGGCGCAGGCCGCTGATGCTCACCAGACGGGGATCATCCCAGCCATCCACAATGCCATCCTCCACCAGACGCTTGATATAGCGCTTGCCGGTCACCACATTTTTCAGGTACAGCTTGGCGAACTCGATCTGCCGCGGCGGATTCTCGAACTCACACTCGCGCACCACCCAGTCGTACAGCGGCCGGTGATCCTCGAACTCCAGCGTACAGATCGAATGAGTCACATGCTCCACCGCATCCTCGATCGGATGGGCGAAATCATACATCGGGTAAATACACCAGGCATCCCCCGTATTGTGATGCGTCATATGCGCCACCCGGTAAAGAATCGGGTCCCGCATGTTGATATTGGGGGAGGCCATGTCGATCTTCGCGCGCAGTACCTTCTCTCCGTCGGCGTATTTGCCGTTCTTCATATTTTCAAAAAGCTCCAGGTTCTCCTCCACGGAACGATTGCGGTACGGACTCTCCTTCCCCGGTTCCGTCAGGGTACCCCGATATTCCCGGATCTCATCCGCCGTCAGATCGCAGACATACGCCTTTCCCTTGCGGATCAGAAGCAGTGCGCACTCATACATCTGCTGAAAATACGAGGAAGCAAAATACAGCCTGTCCTCCCAGTCAGCCCCCAGCCACTCCACATCGGCTTTGATCGACTCCACGAATTCCGTCTTCTCCTTGGTAGGGTTCGTATCATCAAACCGCAGATTGAACTGGCCGTTGTACTTCTTCGCCAACCCGTAATTCAGCAGAATTGACTTGGCGTGCCCGATATGAAGATACCCGTTGGGCTCCGGCGGGAACCGTGTCGTGACATGATCGTACACACCCGCGGCCAGATCTTCTTCAATCGCCGTCTCGATAAAATTCCTGGATACTACATTCTCTCTCTCTTCCATTGGCAACCTCCTGGTTTCTCTTTTTTCGCGTGTTCTCACTCCCGGATATACACGCCCTGCTCCTCCCAAAAATCCAGCAATTCCTGTACGGTCTCGTGCGCCCAGTTCTCGTCCGGCTCAGGGTATTCCTCTTCCTGTCGGCCGTTCTCCTCTGACTCCATCGTTCTCTTTTCCGGCTCTGCCATCCCGTCAGAAACTGTTTTCTTCTCTTCCATGCACACAGACCTCCCTGTCTCTTCCCGCCGCTGCTGCGGCAATATCT
>JAJQCL010000223.1 GCA_021202715.1 Lachnospiraceae bacterium | reverse complement strand
CGCGCGCATTTTCTGACGTGCTTCCGCTCTCTGCTCCGGCGTCAACTCTTCTACCGGATCCTGGCGGAAACGGGAGGATTTCTGCAGAGCCACCAACAGACCGAAGAGCAGGATGGGAGCCGCGATGCTGAAGGTCATAGTAATCTTTAACAGATCGCGGGCCTCATCGGTGCCGATGAGAGCCAGAACCAGGTTGATCAGATACATGAGCAGGAGAAGGATGATGGCGATCAGGGCCGCTGTCTGCCGCCGGCTCCGTTTTTTTGGGCCTTTTTTCATGGATAAACTCCCTTCTTACGTGTATGGGATTGGCAGAATCTCTGCCGATAGTCTAGCATAAACCCGGTAGAAACGCAAAGATTTCCCGCTGGATCCTGAGATCGGGAGGGGAAAATCTTTGCGCTTTTTCCAAATTAGCCTTGCCTTTTTAAAAAAGTGTGTTATACTAAACGAGATGCATCTGTAGCTCAGTGGATAGAGCGATGGCCTCCGGAGCCGTGTGCGTAGGTTCGATTCCTATCAGATGCATTTCTCTTTTTCTGGATTTTCTACAAACATCGCGTTCCAGACACCTTTTGATTTGGTTGTATTCCCATCCATACGACGAGACACATGAGAGGCAGAAACGGTGGTGCGCAGGACGTTTTTGCCTCGGCCCGGAAGGGCGGGAGGTTTTTATGTTGTATGAAGAATTCAGGCAGACGATGCAGGAGGGGCTGCAGGCAGGATATGGAGCGGACCCCTGGCTGTCGGACTGGGAGCCGGTGAGGGAACGGATTGGTCTGAAGCTGATCCATCGTGCGTGGAATCAGAGGCTTCTGGAGCGGACGCCGCATCGGTCTGTGCTGGATCTGGCACTGGTCTGCTATCTTTCTTTTGAGATGGAGAGAGGCTGTTCCGGTGTCCTTCTCATTCAGAGGGACAGACTGGCCGGGTGGGGAATTTCGGAAGAAGATCTGTTTCATCAGGCGGAGCAGAACGAAGAGGTCTTCTTTACACCGGAGTGTGTTCCCATGGAACAGATGCTTATTTCTCTGTTTGCGCTGGAGAAGGGGGAAGCGGGGATTCTGGGTCTTTGCGGATCTTTCAGTGACATTTCGAAGGAATTGCCGCTCTATGTGATCACCAATCGTCAGCGCAGTCTGGGGGCTTCGGCTGTTTTATCGCCCGGCCTGCTGCTTCGGCTGACAGAGGAGAAGAACTGGGAGGAGTGTTTTCTTCTTCCTTCCAGCATCCATGAGATGATCGCTCTGCCGGGATCGATGACGGATGCGCAGAAGCTGTCCTGGCTTGTGCGGGACGTTAATGAACGTGCGGTACGCCATGAGGATCTTCTGTCTTATTCCGTGTACCGCTACAGCCGCGTGCGAAATGCTCTCTGCCTGGAAGGAGGAGAGGACTGGTATCCGCTGGAAGGATAACGATAGAAGGAGAAAACCCTAAAAAATCGCCATAAACGGGCACAAAGAGCTCACAGAATGCTTGTTGACAATCCCCATTCCCCTTGATAGAATGATAGATGGCCTGCCAAAGGGAGGCAGATGATCCTGTGTGAAAAGCTGCGGTACTGTGATGCAGTGTGGCACGACAGGTTACGAACGGACAACCATCGCATATGAAAGGCGGTATATATGGCGAAAGAGTTTGACGACGAGTGGGAGGACGATTTTATTGATATCGACATCCCTGCGAGTCGAACGGGGAAGAAGGAAGAGGCTCCGCAGGAGCCACAGACGCAGAGTGAGGCGGCAGCACGGCCGGTGAAAAAGATGGAGAAGGTGCTGGATGATCCTCTGGCGGAGAGTGAATCGACGGAAGATATCTATTCGGGGCGTTACAAGCGGGATACATCGGATCGCGGGGTTTATACGGGAGGAACCCGAAAGGACCGCATGATGGACAGTACGGACACGGCGGAGGACCGGGCGAAGAGGATGGAACGGCGCCGGAAGGAGCGGAAGAGAAAGACGCTGCTCTTGATCATTCTGGCCGTGGTCGTGATCGGTGTCGTGGCCTATGCTGCGTACAGGAATGGTCTTCTTCCTCTGGGCGGCGCCGCAGAGACTTCTTCGGGAGCGGAGACTTCCTCCGCGGAGACGGAGGAAAGCACCGGAGAGGCGCTGGCTGTGACCTGGGAGAAGGGCACCAATACGGAGATTACAGAGCTGGTGACCAGTTATTACACGGCGCTGGCTGCCGCGGATGCAGATACATTGAAGACGCTGGTGGATGAGTCGGTCGAGATCGATGCGGACAGTCTGACCTCTCAGGCGGAATTTATCGAGAGCTATGAGGATATTTCCACCTATGTGACGGAGGGAGAAAGCGAAGGGGAATACGCGGTCTTTATTGTTTATTCCACGAAATTTGCTGATATTGAGACGGCGGCGCCGGGCATGTCTCCCGCTTATGTGAAGACAGACTCCGAAGGAGCTCTTCGTCTTCTGACCTATCAGTATTTTGATGATGCGGTGACGGAATATATGACGGCACTTTCCAATACGGAGGATATCCTGACATTGTCCGAAGAGGTGCAGGCAGCTTACGAGCAGGCCCAGGAGGACGACGCGGATCTGAAGGCCTTTATTGCGGCGCTGTCTTCGACCGGCGAGGAGACGGAAGAGACGACCGGAGACGGGGAAGAGGCGTCCGGTGAGGAGACGACCGCGGAGACGACGACCGCGGAAGCCACCACAAAGGCCGCTTCCGAATCCGGCGAGATCACATTCGAAGAGGTGGATAACATTCAGTATGCTATCGACAATGTGAAGTGCCGCACCACTCCTTCCACAGAGGGAGAAGACTATGAGCTGGTGATGATGGGTGATTGGGTCCATGTCATCGGTGAGTCGGATGAGTGGTATAAAGTGGTGCTCAGTACCGGTACGGTTGGTTACATTTACAGCGAATACCTCTCCCCTTATCAGCCGGAGACGACAGAAGCAGAAGCCGGGGAAGCGGAGGCAGAATAGACAGCGGATCATGAATGTAGAAGATTTTGATTATGAGCTGCCGGAGGAGCTGATTGCCCAGGATCCGATCCTGGACCGCTCCTCCTCGCGGCTTCTGGTGATGGATCGGGAGACCGGAGCGATCGAACATCGGGTCTTCCGCGATATTCTGGACTATTTGCATCCGGGAGACTGCCTGGTGCTCAACAACACGCGGGTCATTCCCGCCAGACTCTATGGAACCCGTGTGGGAACAGGCGCCATCGTGGAGATTCTTCTCCTGAAGCGGCGGGAAGGGGATGTCTGGGAGACTCTGGTGAAGCCGGGGAAGAAGGCCCGGCCGGGAACGGTGCTGGACTTTGGAGGACAGATGCAGGGCACAGTTCTGGACGTGGTGGAAGACGGGAATCGTCTGATCCGTTTCCAGTATGAAGGGATCTTCGAAGAGATTCTGGACAGGCTGGGAGAGATGCCTCTGCCGCCCTATATTACGCATAAATTGCAGGATAAGGAGCGCTATCAGACCGTATACGCCCGCTATGACGGCTCGGCGGCAGCGCCCACGGCGGGGCTTCATTTCACGCAGGAGCTCCTGCAGGAGATCCGGGAACGGGGCGTGGAGATCGCGGAGCTGACGCTTCACGTGGGTCTGGGGACCTTCCGCCCGGTCAAGGTGGAGAAGGTGGAGGAACACCATATGCACTCGGAATATTACCGGGTGGATGAGGAGACTGCTGCCCGCGTCAATGCAGCCCGTGCACACGGAGGCCGGATCATTGCGGTGGGAACGACCAGCTGCCGGACGCTGGAGTCGGCGTCTGATGAGGCGGGAGTTCTCCGTGCGGGGAGCGGATGGACAGACATTTTCATTTATCCCGGCTACCATTTTAAGATGGTGGATGCGCTGATTACCAACTTCCATCTGCCCAAGTCCACGTTGATGATGCTGGTCTCGGCGCTGGCCGGACGGGAGCATATCATGGCGGCCTATGAGGAGGCTGTGCGGGGGAAATACCGCTTCTTCAGCTTCGGTGATTCTATGTTTATAGTAACCGTGACGCCTCAAAATGGCAAAAATGGAGAAAGTCTTGAAAATAGCGGGGGTTCCGCGAGCAAAAATTGCTCGTCAGAGGTGAAGGAGGAGGCGGAAGCTGACTCGAAAAACACGTCTAAATGAAGCGAAATCATTGACAGTTTGCCAAAATATATGTATAATATATACACATCACAACATGTTGGAGGTGAAAATATGGCAAAGGTGTCAACCAGTATTTCGATTGATTCTGAAGTGAAGTCAAAAGCGCAGGCTCTTTTTGCTGACTTTGGCCTTGACCTGTCAACGGCAATCAATATTTTTCTCAGGCAGTCCATCCGTGAAAATGCAATTCCGTTTGTTATTCAAAGGGAAGTACCTAATGCGGATACGATTGAAGCAATAAAAGAACGAGACGAGATAATAAAGCATCCGGAATATTACAAACGCTATTCTTCTTTTTCAGAATTTATGAAGGAGGAGAATGAGGATGTATGATGTTGTTCCATCCGGCCGATTCAGGAAAGATTATAAACTTGCTCTTAAGCGAGGCTATAACATGGAATTGCTTGAAAAAGTAGTAGATCAGCTTGCAGCGGGGAAGCCGCTCGATAAGAAATACAGAGACCATGTTTTAAGCGGAAGCTATGATGGAATCCGGGAGTGCCATATTACATCAGACTGGTTATTGCTTTATGACATCATCGAGACTGAACTTGCGCTTCTCTTACTCAGGACGGGAACGCATAGCGATATATTTTGACCCAAGTATGTTGCACATGCGGCTATGATGCTTTATATCAAACGGATTATGGAAATCCCCTCGTTTTTCTTGACAAATGGACGATTAGCCGTTATAGTATCGGTGATAGTTCCAAGAGAGGCTGCGGACGGGGGCAGAAAAGCGGCTGACGGAACAGAATGATACAGGAGGATATTGGAATGAATAAAGACGAACTGGCTTCTGCTGTGGCAGGAAAGACAAATATTTCCAAGGAGAAAGCGAAAGAGGTCCTGAAGGCTTTCACGGAAGTTGTCACGGAGGAAATGAAGAACGGCGGAAAAGTACAGATGGTCGGATTCGGCACCTTCGAAGCGGTTGACAGAGAAGCCAGAGAAGGCAGAAATCCCAAGACCGGCGAGACCATGATGATCGCGGCATCCCGCGTTCCCAAGTTCAAGGCCGGCAAGGCGTTGAAGGACATGATGAACGAGTAAAACAGGCAACCGGCGGGAACCGCCGGAGAAGGCCGCAGGAATGGAGCCGGAAGGAGCCACGCCTGCGGCTTCTTTTGTCGGCATATAAAACAGGAATCTGCGGACAGGAACTGTGAGGAAAGGAACATAAAATGAGACTGGACAAATATTTGAAGGTATCCCGCCTGATCAAGCGGAGAACCGTGGCCAACGAGGCCTGTGATGCCGGGCGCGTGATGGTCAATGGCCGGGTGGCCAAGGCCTCTCTGGAGGTGAAGGCCGGTGATGTGATTGAGATCGGATTCGGCAACAAGACCGTGAAGGTGGAGGTTCTGGATATCCGTGAGACGACGAAGAAGGACGAGGCGAAGGAGATGTTCCGCTATCTGTAAAATCAGGCGCGCCCTGCTCCGGGAAGATGCGTGTCGTCCGGAGAAAAGATCCCGCCTCGCTGGTCATAGATGTCTTTCCGGCCTCATAGGATATAGAGACAACCGGGCGGCGACCCGCGAGGACAGGAGGACGATAGAATCTATGGAAGAAATGCAGAACAGCGCGCCCCATCGGCTGATCCTGGAGGACCGGAAGGGCGGCCTCGTCACCGGTGTACGGGATGTGCAGTCCTTTGATGAGAAGGAGATCCTGCTGAAGACAGAACGGGGACTTCTGACGGTGAAGGGCGATAAGCTCCATGTCAGACGTCTGACCCTGGAAAAAGGAGAAGTGGAGCTGGAGGGCGTCGTGGACCTGCTCCAGTATTCTGATCTGCGCCGGGCCGAACGGGAGGGAGAGTCTCTTCTGTCCCGGCTCTTCCGCTAGATGCTCAGTTCCGACCTGCTCCGTGAGTGGGAGCTGTGCCTGATCGGGGTGCTGAGCGGCATGGAAATGATGGCGGTCTATGACTTGCTGCGGATCTGGCGGAACCTCCGTCGTCCGCACATCCTGCGGGTGAATGTGGAGGATGTCCTGTTCGGCGTGTTCTGCGGCCTGTGGATGTTTCTTCGTTTCCTTCACAGCAACGATGGGAGGATCCGCTGGTATGTCCTGTTTTCTCTGGTACTGGGAATGCTTCTGTGGCGGCGAAGCCTCAGTCCTCTGATCGTGGGCGGATTGACAGCGGTCCTTCGCACTCTGGGGCGGGGGCTGTCGTTTGCCGGAACGATCCTGGTAAAAATCGTAAAGTTTTGCGGAAAACCATTGAAAAAGGGCGTCAAATGGTTTAGAATAATATTTGCAGTTGGCTTCCGGACGAGAGATCACGGCGGGACGGCGAGTAACAGACAAGGTGGCAGGTCCCGTGGCAGTGAAGCATCGCAGTGAGAGAACCAGAAAGAGGAAGAGAAGATATAACGCCAATGCCGGCATCCTGCTGGTCACTGTGGTGGTGATCTGTTTTGCCGCTGTTATGGGGATTCGTATGCGGACGCTCCGTGTCACAGCACAGGGATATGAG
>JAJQCL010000149.1:8372-23925 GCA_021202715.1 Lachnospiraceae bacterium | reverse complement strand
ATGCTCCGCCGTCTCCAACGGCGAAGGCTCCATCACCTCCTGCAGCCGCGCCTCGCCGCGGCCAGAGCGGTTCTTCGTAACACAGACCTGTACCCTCTGTCCCGGCAAGGCATTTTTTACAGTCAACACCGTATCCTCCACACGCACAATGCCCTTGTTGGGAAATTGTATCCTCTCCACCGTTCCCTCACAGACGGTTCCCTTCTTCATAGCACGTTTCTCTCCCTCATAGTGATTTCCCGGATCCATTCAATGAATTGTCAGGGAGCGGTGTTCTCACTGCCCGCTCACCTGCCCCTCACAGAAAAAGAGCCGCCCGGCGGACGACTCTTTTCGGTTTTCTTATTCTTTCTCAGTCTCCTCAGCGGCTGCCTCTGTAGCGTCCGCGGCGTCTTCTTCGTCCTTGTCTTCCTCGAAGTAGTCTTCCATATCTTCGTCATCAAAATACAGATCATCGTCAAAATCATCATAATCTTCTGCGAAGAAGAAGCGGTACACCGCGTAAGCGATCGCCGCTACGGCGGCGACTGCACCGATGACTGCCAGGATCAGCAGGATCGTGCGCTTTGTCTTCTGATCTTCCTCTTCCTTGTTGAGGAGGCTGCTCAGCTTGCTGGCCGCGAGGATTTCTTCCATCTTACCCATATTCATGTGTTCTCTTCCTTTCTCCATTGGATGGATTTCCCGTTTCTTTGGATATTGTATCATGAAATCCGCCATTTTACTATGCTTTTTTCTTAAACTTCTTATGAAACTTCTCTTATCCCGCCGCCTGCCTGTTATGCCATACGGCGGGTTTTGCGCCATATGATCCCATGATTCCCGTCTCACAATTTCTCCAGATGAGCAAATGAGGCGAAAAGTTTCTTCTGTCCCACCCGGTCGAAATCTACGGTCACCTCATAATCCCGCTTTCCGTCCAGGATATTTGTCACCTTGCCCTCACCGAATTTCGTATGACGCACGCGGTCTCCCACGCCGTAGGAGAGGCTTTGCGCCTTTTCTACCTGGAACTGTTTTCCCAGCTTGTAGGAAGCGGATGCCGGGGAGTTCAGAACATTGGCTTTGGGGCGATAGGAACCGCCTCCGACAGGCTGCGAGCTGCCAGCCGCGACCTCTGCCCGTCTCTGGACGGAAGCGGCCGGTTCCCGCACCTGAAGCAGATTTCGGGGAATCTCCTCGACAAACCGGGATACCCGGCTGTAACGGGTCTCTCCGTTGACCATCCGCTGTCTGGCCGCCGTCAGGATCAGTTCTTCCCGGGCCCGGGTCATTCCCACGTAACAGAGGCGGCGCTCCTCCTCCAGATCCATGGGATCCTCCGAATTGATGGACAGATTGCCGGGGAAAAGACCATCCTCCATCCCGCTGAGATAAACCTTGGGGAACTCCAGGCCCTTGGCGCTGTGCAGCGTCATCAGGATCACCCGGTCATCCTCAGTGTCCACACTGTCCACCTCCGCGACCAGTGCAATCTCCTCCAGAAAGTGACCGAGGGCTTCGGTATCCTCGGGTTCATCGCCCAGATCCGCTGCCTTGTTGACAAGCTCCTGAATATTTTCAAGACGAGTCTGCGCTTCCAGCGTCCCTTCCGCCTCCAGTTCCTTTCGATAACCGGTGTCCTCCAGAACATTTTCCAGAAGCTCCTTCACCGTCATAAACGAAGCTTTGGAGCGAAGTACCTGGATCTGATTGACGAATCCGTTCACCTTTGCCGCCGCGGAGCGGCTCAGCCCCGGCACAGCCTCGCAGTCCGCCAGCGCATCATAAAAGCTCATGCCCAGCTGCGCGGCATGCTCCGCCACCTTCGTGATCGTGACGGCTCCGATTCCTCGACGCGGCACATTGATGACCCGCTGCACAGCCAGGTCGTCCCGTCCGTTGTCCACCGTCTTCAGATAACAGATCAGATCCTTGATCTCTTTTCTCTGGTAGAAATTCACCCCGCCCACCAGACGATAGGGCACGTTATAGGCCACACATTTTTCTTCCAGCAGACGGGACTGCGCGTTGGTCCGATAGAGCACGGCACACTGACCGAACGGATAACGCACCCGGTTCTGCAGAATATCCCGCACGATGGCATCCGCTTCGCCATAGGCCGTATCGTACTGACGCAAAGCCACCTTGGCCCCTTCCCCGTTCTCGGTCCAGAGTGTCTTATCCTTCCGCCCCTGGTTGTGACGGATGACCTGATTGGCCGCCTCAAGGATATTTCCGGTCGAGCGGTAGTTCTGCTCCAGCTTGATGACCTTCGCCTGCGGGAAAGTCTTCTCAAAATCAAGGATATTGCGGATATTTGCCCCGCGGAATTTATAAATGGACTGATCGTCATCCCCGACCACGCAGAGATTCTGCCGTTTCCCGGCCAGCAGCGCAATCAGCTGGAACTGCGCCGTGTTCGTATCCTGATATTCATCCACCAGGATATACTGAAAACGGTCCTGATATTCCTCCAGCACCGGCGGATTCCTCCGGAAAAGCTCCACCGCATTGACCAGCAGATCATCGAAATCCATCGCGTTATTGGCCCGCAGCTGTGTCTGATACTCGCGGTAGATATCCGCCACACGTTTCATGCGAAAATCGTTCTGGTTCATCTCCGCAAACCGTTCCGGAAGGATCAGCTCATTCTTCGCCGCGGAGATCTGTCCCAGCATGGCCCGGTCCCGATACACCTTGGGATCCAGATCCATCTTCTTCAATACCTGGCGCATCAGCGTGCGCTGGTCGTCCGTATCATAGATGGAAAAGCTCTTCGTATACCCCAGGTAATCTGCGTATCGCCGCAGGATGCGCACACAGGCCGCGTGGAAAGTAGAGACCCAGACGGCATCGGCGCCGTACTGCACCAGATCATCCACGCGCTCCCGCATCTCACCGGCCGCCTTATTCGTAAAAGTGATGGCCAGAATATTCCAGGGTTTGACTCCCTTTTCTTCGATCAGATAAGCGATGCGGTGCGTCAGAGCCCGCGTCTTCCCCGAACCGGCTCCCGCCAGGATCAGAACCGGCCCCTCGGTTGTCAGCCCGGCCTCCCCCTGGGCCGGATTCAAAGTCTCACATCTGCTCGTCATACCATGCTTCCTGTTCCTGCTCCCCCGCAGAGCGCATGTTCTTTCTGTTTAAACACACCATTGATTTTATCATATTTCATTTTTTCTGTCCACGATGGTCTCGCGCTTGAAATCTGGTTTAAAATACTATATAATACAGTGCGGACATGATCTTCACTGGAGGTATCCCATGGAATATTCCGAAGAGTTTGAACAGCTGTTGAAAAAATACAGTCATATTCCCTACATCCGCCCGGCGATGCTGCCGGAGATCGATCTGTACATGGATCAGGTTACAACCTTCATGGAAGAGCACCTGAAGAATATGCGGCGCAATCCGGAGGACAAGATCCTGACCAAAACCATGATCAACAATTACACCAAAAACAAGCTTCTGCCGCCTCCTGTGAAAAAGAAATACACACAGGAGCATCTGTTGCTCCTGATCTATATCTATTATCTGAAAAACATTCTCTCCATCAGCGATATCAGCACGCTTCTCGAGCCCATGACCGAGCGCTATTGGGACGCAGAGGACAGCGACCGCACCATGCGCAGCATTTATCAGCGCCTGCTCTCTCTGGAAAGGGAAATGTTCCGCGATTATCAGAAGGATATCCGCAAGAAGATGGATCTGGCCTCCGACTTCTTCGGAAATGAGGAGATGTCAGAGGATGAGCGGGACTATCTGCAGAATCTGGCTCTGGTCTGCGAGCTCGCTTTCGATGTCTACCTGAAAAAACAGATGATGGAAACCATCATTGACGACATGAAGTTCCAAAAAGAAGAATCCTGATCCAAAGTGTAACAGAGAGAGGGACTGCCCCGGCAGTTCCTCTCTCTGTTCTATATGCAGGCAATGCCTGAAAAAACTGATATCTGACTACACGTCGCCTGTGCCTCACGTGGAATTCTCCGACGCTCCGTTTACTCCGTCCTCTCGGCCTCCAGGCGGGAGAAGATCATTCCATATCCGTCGCTCCCATAATTCAGAGAGCGGTTCACTCGGCTGATCGTAGCTGTAGACGCTCCTGTCTTCTCAGCGATCTCCACATAGGTCTTCCCGGCATTCAGCATACCGGCCACCTCATATCTCTGTGCCAGAGACAGAAGCTCGTTCACGGTACACACATCTTCGAAGAAAGCATAGCATTCCTCGATATTTTGCAGCTTTAATACAGCCTGAAACAGGTTGTCCGTAGCCTCCGTCCGGATCTTCTTATTCATGATAATCTCCCTTTTGCACACCGCTCTCTTACATCCAACCGCATCTGCTGTATTTTAGCACTGTAAATTGCTGATGTCAATAAAGCCGCCTTCTCATCCGTTAAACGTCCGGGGATCCAGACCGGAACGCGCCCCGTGCTCCAGCGCATCGATGGCGGAGACCTCTTCCGGCCGCAGCGAGAAATCAAAGACATCCACATTCTCCCGGATGCGTCGCTGGTTGCCGGACTTGGGAATCGGCAGCTGCTGTTTCTCCACATGCCACCGCAGGACCACCTGCGCCGGTGTTTTTCCGTATTTTTCTGCAAGACTCTGCACCGTATCGTTCGTCAGGTCCGCACTGCGGTTGATCGGACTGTAGGAAATGGTCCGGATGCCCTTCTCCCGGCACCATTCGGCCAGCTCCCGCTGCTGATAGCTCGGGTGCCTCTCGATCTCATTGATCGCCGGGTAGTCGCCGAACTCCTCCTTCACCTTCTCCAGCTGATCGATCTGGAAATTGGACACACCCACGGTACGGATCAGCCCCCGTTCCCGCAGGGACAACAGCTTCTCGTAGGCTTTCAGGCGCCGCGCCTCGTCCGTACCGGGCCAGTGAAGCAGATAGTAGTCCAGATATTCCACCTGCAGCGCTTTCATCGAGCGGGTCAGAGCTCCCTCCGGGTCATCATAAGAGGTCGGCCAGACCTTGGAAAGCACACGCAGCTCCTCCCGGGGGGCGCTGCAGTGAGCGATCGCCTTCCCCACATCCTCTTCATTTCCATACTTTTCTGCTGAATCGATATAACGGTATCCTGCCTCGACGGCCGCCATCACCGCCTGCCGGATCTCCTCCCCGAAAGCATTATAGCAGCCAAAACCCATACAGGGAATCTGATTCCCGTCCCGCAAAGTAAACATTTCCATGGATAAACCTCCTCGCATTCTCTTTGTCTCAGCTCCGGTATTCCTGCAGAGCCTGTCTCATCTCCCGCACCAGCTCCCGTATTTCCCGGTGCTCCGCATCAATCACGATGTCCGCGTATTTCTCATACAGAGGTATCCGCTCCGCGTACAGATCCTCCAGCGTCTGTCCCTCCCGCATGGAGACGCCGCGTTCAGTCAGGTCACCCAGACGCTCAGCGATGCTCTCCAGAGACAGCCTGATGTAAATCACATCCCCGATCGCCCGTAAGTGCTCCATCGCCCGGGCTCCGTACACGACGCTGCCTCCGGTGGCAATGACGGCGTTCTCCGCCTGGATGGAAGCATTGACGTCCTCTTCAATGCGATTAAACGCATCCAGTCCCTCTTTCTCAATGATCTCACAGAGCAGCCGTCCCTCCCTGGCCTGGATCAGCAGATCCGCATCCAGGAAATGACTGCCGAGAGCCTTGGCCAGAACCACGCCCACCGTACTCTTCCCACAGCCGGGCATTCCGATCAGAACAATGTTTCTCTTCATGAGATTCCCCCATCTTCCTTTTTTCTCAGGACAGGGCCGCATAGGCGCTCTCCGCCGCTACCAGCACATCATAATTGTCTACATAAGCCCGCTCCGCAGAAGACAGGTCATTGTAAATCTCTCTGGCCCGTTCGATCAGATCCTTACTTTTTTTCGTCACCGTGCCGATGTTGTTGATGGCGTCGATACAGGACTGAGCGATCTCCTCCGCCTCCTGGCTGGTCGTGGAGTCCGACTCCGTCCCTTCCAGATTGTAGCAGATCACTGCCGTTCCCTTCTCCACCAGGCTGTACAGTTCCTTCGCCACCAGATAGGGAAGATTGATGCAGCCGTGAGAGCCGCTGGACTTATAGAGGTTCGCCCCGAAAGAGCTCCTCCAGGTCGCATCGTGCAGTCCGATATTTCCATTAAAAGGCATCCAGTAGGATACCGGCGTCTCGTAGTTCTCACCGGTCAGCGTCGCATTGGTTTCCTTATATGTAATCCCATAGACACCCTCCGGCGTATCCCAGCCGGACGAGGAATTCCCGGAGACAAAATCCGACTCCAGCACGATCTCGCCGTCCTGATAGAAATACAGATGCTGCGCCGTCAGGTTGACCTCCACATATGTATCCCCGTAATCCTGCGCGCCATAGCTGGCCGCCGTCTGGTAATAGACCGGCGTGCGCTCTCCGCTCTCCCCGGCCTCGATCATCGCCGTCAGCTCCTCCGCTTCCTGCACGTAATTCATCCACCAGCCATAGTCGCCGCCGTCCAGCGTCACTTCATCCCCATACGTGGTCTTGAAAGTACGGGACCGGAAAATCGTGTCATATTTCTTCCGCAGCGTCGCCACATACTCCGAGACATAATCTGCATTCAGCGTCACATTGTTATCTTCGTCGACGGAGAGCCAGCCGCTGATCGTGCTGCCGTCCAGAACCTCCTCCGTCTCATCAAATGTTTAGGTAATCACGACATCTGTGTATTTCTCCAGGTTCTCCTTCAGCTCCGTCAGAGATTCATCGTCCGAAGTGACCGCCGGTGTCCGGTAGCAGTCATAATCCTCCAGATTAATAGTCTCCTCCAGATTCAGCACCGCTTCCGCCAGCAGCTCAACGACCTTCGACTGATTCGTCTGGTTGCCTGCGACGGCCTCCACGATCTCGTAGCCGATTCCCTCCTGATACTCCGACAGATATGCGTCCTCCGGCTTTGTCACAAAGTCCTCCTGGAAGCACTGGAGAGAATCCATTTTCTCCTCCCAGGCATCCTCATTATACTCCACCATCGTGGAGAACTCCAGTTCCTTCTTCGTGCCCAGACGCGTCAGCCAGCCGCCGTCGGCCTGTTCTTCCAGCGCCGTATCCAGAGAATCATCAAAGGTCAGCGTCAGCCCGATCTCTGTCCCGGTGATCGTCTCCTCGGTCGTTCCTCCGTCTCCCGTCCGCTCCGTGATCACCAATGTGTAATCACCGATCTCGCCGGCGAGAGACTCCTTCACTTCCTCCACTGTCATTCCGGCTACACTGTTCCCGTTAACAGTCGTTCCCCAGACATAATGTGTCCGGAAATACCTCTCTCCCAGAATATACAAAAAAAGGGCAAGCACCAGTACCATGGCGATCGCCACGCAGACTATCATACGTCTTCGGCTTCGCTGTGCCGCACTTGCTTTGGAATTTCTTCTGTGCTGTCCCTGTCCGGGATTCGCATCCGTCTTTTCTGAACGGTGGTTCTCCGTCCTCCTGTCTTCCTTTTTGTTCATTGAAATCTCCCTGATGAAGAGGCAACATCTCTTCTCCCTTCTGAAGCAGCCGTATCCCTTTGCCTGACGGCTCCTATTCTAACACAAATATTTCCCTGAATAAAGTCGATGAACCACTAAAAATATGAACTTTCTTTTACAATTTCGCGTCAGCTTCCACGTAAAAGAGGCGCCAGAAAACTCCGCCGCCCTCTCTTTCTCCGGAGCCTCCGCATGATTTTACTCCGTCTCAAAGTAAAACTGGGTGTACAGCGTCTCAAATGCATCACCCCAGCCGCTCCCCGCTCCGGCATAATGATGTTCCATCGCCGTCAAGGCCGGATACTGAAACCGACTCTCCTGATGCGTGTAATAAAGCCAGGAATCCCAACCTGTCTCCTCCTCGTAGCTGTACGACGTGTAACTGATATACCCCCGTGCCTGCTCGCAGTCCTGTGGGAAAGAAAACGCTGCCCCAAGCCATATTCCCCAGGTGGTTTCAGCGGTCGTTTTCAATCCCAGATCATGATACGCGGAGCGATACGTCTCTCCCTCCCGCTCACAGAGCACCTGACCCGTGAATTCCTCATTCCAGCCCCAGTAATATCTGTTATTCCAGCTGCCATACACCTGCAAAGACTCCGTTCCGACAAAGCCCGGATTCTCCTCCCAGACAAAATGAAGGAAAATCTTCCAGGAATCTGTCTCATCTGCCAGCCGCACCGCGACCGCCGTGAGGGTCATATTATATCCTGCTTCTGCCGCTTCACCGTTAGTCAGCTCATCCTCCACGCTGTTTTCCATCTCCTGACTCTCATCCTCTGCCGTCTCGTCATCCTCACCGGAGAAATACTGATAGCTCTCCTCGCCGATCAGCACCTGTGTTGTCCCCTGGCAGGCCAGCAAATCTTCCTCCGTCAGATCCTTCAGCACCGCCTCCGGGAATCCCATATCCGCCAGTTCTTCCCGGATCTCTTCGGTCTGTGCAGTGTTCTCTCCCGCCATTTTCCACTCCATCGGATACCGGGAGAAGAAAAGACAGGCGATCACCATTCCCAGGATCACCAGCACCGTCAACGTACCCGCCAGCGTCCGATCCGCTACGCGCACAGGAGCCGGCTCCACCACATATCCTGCCTTCTCCATCTCATGAGACGTCCGGCTGAGGCTCCGGATGATCAACAAGAACAGCGCAATCATCGCGATCCCGATCCACATCGACTCCGTTTCCCATATCGCCAGCAGCCAGAGAACGGCATACCAAAGAAGCAACGCCCCTACATCATTGCCACTGCCTGTCCGCGCCCGCCGCTGAATCTTCCGGAAACCGCCCCACAGACAGATGAGCAGGGCAAACAGCAAGGCCGCCTGAAGCAGGCCAAGCTCATAGAACAGTTCCTCTTCCTCCAGAATCTCCCGGTACACCGTCATATTGATCACCAGAGTCGACAGGCAGAAAACCGTCTTTGCCACAGTGATCACCAGCCCGGCCCGGAACCATCCGCTCTCCCGGCGCAGCGCCCGGAATCCCAGGAGGCACAGGATCATGCCGATCGCTGGCAGGAAATCATTCAGGCCGAGAAAATTCAGAGTAATAACATTGAGACCGATCCCGACAAGAATCCGGTTTACAGCCTTCCGCCAGGGCGTCACCTCATATGAAATATCATCCGGCGGCAGCTCCGGCAGATCTGCGGCAAGTCGGCGTTCAAATTCCCTCTCATCCATGGTTTCCCAGTTCTTTTCAATCATGCGTCTCACCTCCCAGAAAACGGCGAAGCTTTCCGCGAATACGGTACAGCCGTCCCTCCACCGCCCGAGGCGTCAGGCCCAGTTCCGCAGCGATCTGTTCTGTCGTCTGCATGTAATAATATTTCCGATAGAACAGAATCCGCTCCCCGGCCCGCAGCCGCCAAAGCGCTCTCCTAAGCTCCTCCTGCCGCTCCCGCTGCAGCATCTCCTCCTCCGGCGTCGGCCCCGGCGCCGGGTGATCCGGAGGGATTTCTCCGGTCTGTGCCGTGTACCGGGCTCCCCGCAGCCGATTTCGCGCCGCATTCCGCGCGATCGCCGTCAGCCAGGCTGTCCAGCTCCCCCGCGTGGGATCATACTGCCCGATCCGTTCCCATACCCGCAGGGCAGCTTCCGACAGACATTCCTCCCGATCGTGCTCATCAGAAAGAATCGGCGCAATCACATAGCGCATCAAAGGCCCGTAACAGCGCAGAAGCTCCTCCGCCCCACGCTCGTCCCTCTCCCGAATCAGGGAAATGATCTTCTCCTCCTCCACAGCCTCGCCCCCTTTCGTCTCCTTCTACTTCATAATACACAGGTTGTCGAAAAAATACACGGTTTTCTTCATAAAAAAACGTGAAACAAATCTGCTGATCTGTTTCACGCCGCATCATTTCTGTTGATTTCTTTTACAATGCGAATGACTAAAAATATTCTGTCGTCCACAAGTAAGCCATGTCCTCCGGCAGCGGAGCCTCCACGGTGAGAGACTCCCCGGTAAACGGCTGCCGCAGCGTCAGACACCGGGCGTGAAGAGCCGCCCGTCCGATAAGCTCCCGGGAACCGCCGTACAGTTCATCTCCCAGCAGCGGATGACCAAGATACGCCATATGCGCCCGGATCTGGTGCATACGTCCGGTATCAAGGTACACCGTCAGTGCCGTATATTCCGCATACTCCTGAAGAATCCGGCAATGCGTCACGGCTTCCTTTCCCTCCGGCGTACAGACAGCACGGCAGGGATTCTCCGGGTCGCGGCCCAGAGGAAAGGAGATTGTCCACTCCTCCATTCCCTCAAATTGTCCTTCCGCCAGCGCCAGATATTCCTTGCGCAGGATCTTCCTCTCCCGCTGTCTGGCCAGCCGCCCGGCCGCCGCCTGATTCTTCGCGAACAGCAACACGCCGGAGGTCTCCCGATCCAGCCGCCCCACCGGACGAATACGCAGAGACTCTCCTTTATTATGGAAATAATACATCAACCGGTTGGCCACCGTATCTCCATAGCAGCCGCCGCCCGGATGTGTCGCCACTCCTGCCGGTTTATTCACGATACAGATATCCCCATCCTCATACAGAATCTCCACCGGCTTCTCCGACAGCACCAGATGATCTGAAGGCTTCTGCCCCGCCTCCAGGCGCACCTCCACCACATCGCCCGGCGAAAGGACACTGGTCACCCGCTGCTGCTGCCCGTTCACCCGGATCCCCGCCTCCCGGAACTTGGCCTGACGGATCTGGCGCTTCGTCAGGCCGAGAGTAAGACGCAGGAAATCGTAAAGTTCCATGGGCTGCGAAGCTGTTGCCGATATTCGCTTTTCCATAGCTACCCTTCCTCCAGACATTTCTCTCGCGCTCATAACACAGAGATGTTTTTGTCAATACGCCGCCCGCTCCTTCACACAATGCTCAAACGTATTCTAACAGAATCTAGTATCAGCCAGACATTTCCCTCAGAAACACCTCCGCCAGTGTGAGATCCTCCGGCGTCGTCACCTTGATATTCGTATAATCTCCCTCCACCAGCTTCACGTCCTGTCCGCACAGCTCCAGAAGCATACAGTCATCCGTAATCCCCGGATCCTTCCCATACTTCTCATGTGCCTCCATCAGCGCCTCCCTCCGAAAGCACTGCGGCGTCTGCACCACCCAGGTATGCGACCTCTCCGTCGTCGCCGTCACCACATCACGCTCGTCTCCGAGCTTAATCGTATCCTTCGAGCGCACCGCCATCGTCGCGCCGGGAAAATCCGCCATCGCCTCCACACAATGCGTCACATAAGAATCCCGGATCATCGGCCGCGCCCCGTCATGAATCAGCACGATCTCCCCGTCCGAAACTGCCAACCCCCGGCGCACCGACTCCGCGCGCGTCGATCCGCCGACCGTATAGGTCACAGGCTTCGATTCTCCCTGACCACCTTCGCCATCCGGGGAATCTGTCCTGTTACGATTTGATTTCAACAGCAGCTCCGCTCTCTCGATCGTTTCTGCCAGCTCCTGCTCACCATCCCGTACCACCAGAACCACTTCATCCACATATGCATTTCCCAGCAGCACATCCAGACTATACTGAAGCAGCGGCCGTCCGCAGGCCTGCACATAGACCTTATTTCCGTCCGCACCGAACCGCGTCCCGCTGCCTGCCGCCAGCAACAACGCCATCACCTTCTGACCTCGAAACATCCGTTGCTCCTCCCTTCCCAGCTCCTGCACTCAAAGATAACTCCCGTTCCGCCCGGATGCAAGCTCCCGCATAACAGTGTCTGTCATCTCGCGATCACATCCGCCACACTGCCGCGTGCCGCGCGGATCAGATCCGTCGGTGCCAGCTCCAGCTGCAAACCCAGCCGGCCGCCGCTCACAAACACCCGGTTCAATTCCTCGATCTCCTTCTGAAACACCGTCGGGAACGCCTTCTTCATTCCGACGGACGTGCAGCCGCCGCGCACATATCCCGTCACCGCCGTCAGCTCCTTCAGCGGCAGCATCTCCAGAGACTTCTCACCCACGGCCTTCGCCGCCTTCTTGAAATCAAGCTCCTCATCGATCGGAATCACAAACACATAGTGCCCCCGACTCTTCCCCACCGTCACGAGCGGCTTATACACCCGTTCATGAGGCAGCCCCAGCTTATCCGCGATCTGCGCGCCGTCCGTGAACTCCTCACACTCATACGTATGCGCCTCATAGAAAATCCCGTTCCGCTCCAGAATCCGCATCGCATTCGACTTATTCTCTTTCTCCTTCTTCGCCATCCCGCGCCTCCTCCCATACATCTCTTTATACTATTCTCGGTCTTCTCTTATCAAGGTTCCGACGTTCTATATCATAATGATGCCAGGGTCAACAGGTATCTGATCTCTATTCCCAGCGATTGATCGCCTCACAGGCATATACTCGCACATTTTTCAGCCCGCGCAGCGCTTCGGATGCCCGATCCCGCGCCTCCGCATCCGCGAAAATCCCGTACACCACCGACCCGGACCCTGTCATCAGACTCCCCAGAGCCCCTGCCTCCATCAACCGTTCCTTCAGGCCCTGAATCAGCGCCCGCTCCGGCAAAGCCTCCTCAAACACATTATACAGATTCCTGCACATCGCTGTCAGATCACCCGCCTCCATAGCTTCGATCATCCCTGCACTCGTGTGCCTCTGCCTCTCATATCCCACCGCATCCAGCGCCCGGAACATCGCCCCCGTATTAAAAGACACCTCCGGCTTCAACAACAGCAATGGATAATCCCGTCGAATCCCAATATCCGTCAGAATCTCCCCGACGCCCCGCCCGAGCGTCGCATGCTTCATCATACAGGCCGGAACATCCGCGCCCAGCGCCACCCCGATCTCCGTCAGGTCCTGCTGACCAAGCCCCAGGGCGAAATACTCATTCATCCACAAAAACAGCGCCGCACAGTCGGCGCTCCCTCCCGCCATCCCGGCACCCGAGGGAATATGCTTCACCAGATGCACCGTCAGACCGCGTACCTTCTCCGGAAATTGTTCCCGCATCCGCCGGTATCCCCGACAGACCAGATTATCCTCCCCGGCAAATTCGGGCACAGAGCAGGAAAAACGCAGCTCATTTGTCCCATTCTCCCGGATCTCCAGCTCATCCGCCAGCGAAACCGGCTGAAAAATCAGTTCCAGATCATGATAGCCGTCCGGCCGACGTCCAACTACATTCAATGTCAGATTGATCTTCCCGTTTGCCAGCACCCTCATGCGCTGCACCTCCCTAAATCATGTACAGATTACCCATTTCAAACTGCAGCCCACATTTTCCTGTATCCCAAACAGCCGCCCGCGAGCGGATTCCCCGGGCAAACAATCAGGGGCGTTCAGGGCGACTGAGGAGATCCACCGCCTAGAAGTTCTTAGGCCCGGGGCGTTACTTCAGTAATGCCCTGAGCCTTAGAACTTCTCAGCGGTTAGCTCCGAAGCGCCCTGCCCCGTTTGCCGGGGAACCGCCGCGGACGGCGTCACTCGTATAGAAACCGCCATGGGCAGCGTCACTCGAACAGGAAAGCACCCACCGCAGGCGACATCACCAGAACAACCCTCACTCCACCGTAAGCACGCAAAAAACACTGACGCCGAGCCCGCGCCCGCAGTCCGTCAGCCCCTCCCCGGTCGTCGCCGTAATCCCGACACAATCCGCCGGGAGCCCCATCAACGCTCCGATCGAAGCCCGCATCTCCTCCACCCGCGGCGAGATCGCCGGCCTCTTCCCCTCGATGGAAATACTCAGATGCACCGGCCTAAATCCCTGTTCCTCCAGGTCATCCAGCGCCGTCCGCAGATACACCCGGCTGTCCGTAATCCCCGCCTGACACATCTCATCCGCACGCCGTCCCAGCACATTGCGGCAGGTGATTCCCGACACCGCATTCGTCACCGCGTGAAGCACCACATCCCCGTCACTGTTCGCAGAGAAGGCGGGAGCCGTGTCAAAGACCACGCCTCCCAGGATGCACTTCTTATTCAATTCCGACTCGTCAAATCGATGACTGTCTTGCCCGACGGATACTCTCATAGACTTCCTCCACAATCTCATCCACCGACTTCCCGTCCGTCTGCACCACGATATCCGCCGCCGAACGATATGCATTCGCCCGCTTCTGCTGCAGCTCGGCGATATACTCCACATTCATATGTCCGTTCAGAATCGGGCGCTCATCGCTGCCCTTCACCCGGTCAAGGATCGTCTCCGGCCGGGCCTCCAGAAGCACTACAAAGCCGTTCTTCTTCATGTACTCGACATTCTGCGGACGCACCGGCATCCCGCCGCCGCAGGACACCACATAATCATTCAGATCCACCAGCTCACTTCAAATCTGCGTATCCATATCGCGGAACGCTTCTTCGCCCTGCTTCGCGAAGATATCCTTCACGCTCATCCCGGCCCGCTCCACGATGATGTCGTCCGCCTCGATCAGATTCCTGCTGAACCTTTTGGAGAACGCCGCGGAAATCGTCGTCTTTCCGCATCCCATGAATCCGATGAAGAACAAATTCTTTTCCATAACACCTGTTTCCTTTCCTGTGTGCCGACGCTCCCACGCGCCGGATTTACGAAGTACCCAGACTTCTTCGATATTCCGCTTTCCAGCTTTGCACCAGGCTCTGGAGACCTGCCGCCCGGCGGATGTTATCCTTATCCATCCACTCTGAAACGTCCTGCCCCTTCCCCTGAAAACGCGACTGACCCTTTGCCTCTTCCAGTTCCGCCTCCCAGGCAGCCTTCTGTTCCGCAGAGAGACCGGCCAGCGTCTCCCAGGCCAGCTTCGTTTCCGGAGCCAGACAGGTGATCTGGTACAGCTTCTTGCGAACGTCCTCATCCCGGAGCAGGCCGCAGGCCTTCTCGAGGCAGGAAGCGGCCGCCTGCCAGTCATACTGGCGGGCAAAAGCCATCCCGCGTCCCAGCCATACACGGCCCCGGAATGACTCATCCGTCAGCTCCGGATAACCGGAATGAAGCAATCTGTCATATTGGAGCAACGCACTGGAATAGCGGCGCCTTGCAAGCAGCGTGTCCGCCTTCTCCCGCATCCGCCAGCCGGCCGTCTTCTTCTCTGCGGCCGCCATCGTCTGCCGAAAGGCGAACAGCTCTTCACTGTCATAATAATGAATATCCTGCAGAATAACCAGGAGCAGCTCGGAGAGATCCGCCTGCTTCGCCCATTTGCGAAGCTTTCCTTCCAGATTCTCCATGGCCAGCTCCTGGCCAATAAATCGAAAAAGCCTCTCATCCAGGAAATCTTCCCCGATCAGCATGGCATTATGATAGATATAATAACTCAGTTCCTCACCGGAATAGAGATAAATCCCCAGTTCCTCCACGAAATAAGGTTCCTTCGCTTTCCGGCTACGGCACAGCAGCATGGCACTCATAACATTCTTCTCCCTTTTCCCGTCACGCTCCGCACATTTTCTTAAAAATCAGTCATGGCGTCCCGGCGCCTCTCCGTACTCTCTTATGACAGGTAAAAAATCCTTCCTCAATACCCGCCCGGAGGACGGGAAGAGATCCCCGAAGCCCAGATCGATCACTCGAACCGTCATACAATCCTCCGAGGTGAAGGATAC